>JANYCV010000144.1 GCA_025360145.1 Acidobacteriaceae bacterium | reverse complement strand
CTCATACCCTTCCTGCGCAACGATCTCACCATGGGCACCAACCCCATCAAGCTGTATGAGTACTTCAGCTATGGACTCCCAGTGGTGGGCACCACTCTACCGGAGATGGAGGAGTTCAAGGCGCTGCTATATCTCTACGATCAACCGGATGAGTTCACCGCACAGCTCGAAAAAGCGGTAGCGGAAAAAGACGCTTTCCTCAGGCAAAGCCGCATCGGGATTGCGCACCGGGAAAGTTGGAACGCCCGGGTAAAACAACTTTCAGAAGCATTCCTTCCCTTACTATGAGCAAAATAAATTTGGTGTGCCTTGGCTTGTTCGGCATTGTTTCCAGCGGCCTTTTAACGGCGCAGATACAAACATCGGGACAGGTAGCTGCCGGTCAGACGTCCTTGTCCTCTTCGTTCAATCCGCTGCAATCGGCGGGGCTTCCGGATCTGGTGACGCAGAATCAGCCGCTTCCGCGGCAGCCCACGGTTTCGGCGGGGGAGTATGCCAGCCAGAAATCGATCGCCACATCCCGGGTTCCCGTCCGCACGCCTGCTCCGCCCGTAATTTCCTATACCAATGGCGTAACCACCTACTTCCCGGATACCAGGGTCACCCCCCTGATGCCGGCGCCCACAATCAGTTGGGAGGCCCCGCAACCGGTGCCCGCGCTCGATCCTCCAGACCCCGACATAGCCGTCGGCCCCGAGGACGTGCTGCTGGTGGAAAACTCAAACATCGCGCTCTACACCAAAGCCGGCCAGCTCATCAATAGAACCCAGTTTTCGCAATGGTTCAGCGCCCAGTTGCCGGTTGCCTGTCCCGGCGGCGCCGCGAGTTGCCAGTTCTCCAACCCGTCCGTTCGCTATGACCAGTTGCACGGCAGATTTCTGCTGAGTGTTACGGCCCTGCGCGGCGTGGGTGCCGCCCGGCAATCCTATTTCCTGCTGGCTGTTTCCAATAGCGCCACTTATGCCGGAGGCTGGAAGAACTGGGCTCTCGACGCCTCTCTCGATGGCAGTACGGCCACTCAAAATTGGGCGGATTTCCCGCAGCTCGGCTTTGACAATCAAGCGGTATATGTCACCGCGAATATGTTCAGCGCGGCCACCGGCCAGATACAGTACGCAAAGGTTCGTATCTTGAAGATGGCGGAACTCTACAACCCTGGCACAACCACCCTCACCTACCAGGACATCTTCAATCTGCAGAATGCGGACCAAACCACTGTGTTCTCACTCCAGCCTCCACTTTCCCGAGGCCGGCCCGGCTTCATTCCCAGCGCCTATGGAGTTCTGGTAAACGCCTCCAATACCGCGAACGCCGATTCTGTCACTCTATGGCGCATTGTCAATCCGGTCGGCGCCAATCCGGTGGCCAGCCGCATCACCGTCCCTGGATTGTGGAGCTACAGCTTCCCCGCCCCGGCTTCCCAGCTTGGCTCGTCCGTCACGCTCGATACAGGCGATTCCCGCATTCTCAAAGCCGTGTTCCGCGACGGCTTTTTGTTCATCGCGCAGAACGTATCCCACCCCGATGAACCCTCCACCGTGATGTACAGCAGAATCGACACCACCATCGGCAAACTCACCTTCCAGGCGCGATGGACCAACGGGAACTTCTTCTTCCCCGCCCTCGATATTCCCGCCAGCCTGAACTCGGCAACCATCGGCTTTCCAAATAAGCTGGTTGCCGGCACCACCACCGATGCCACCGGCGCGCCCGCCTTCCCCGCAATCCAGGAAGTGAAAGCCGGTGAGGGGTTCTACGATAATTCGAACGCCGGCCTTGCCCGGTGGGGTCAATATTTCGGCGCCGCCATCGATCCCCAGCAAGGCGGCCTGTGGGTCTCCGGCCAATATGCGAAAGCCCGTCCGGATGGCGCCAGCCACTATGGAGAATGGGTCAGTTACTTCCCATGGAGCACCGCCAGGCAGTTCGGGGACGTGCCCGCCGACGCATTCTCGTTCCATTATGTGAATGTGGCCAAGATGTGGAATATCCTGTCAAACTGCGCGCCCAATCTGTTCTGCCCTACGCTCCCCATCACCAGAGCCGACATGGCCGTCTTCGTCATCCGCGCCCTTTACGGCAACTATTTCTCCATCAACAACATTCCGTATTTCACCGATGTGCCAACCAGCCACCCGTCTTTTGCCTACATTCAAAAGTTGCGTGAGCTTGGCATCACGGCCGGCTGCACTGCGACCACGTTCTGTCCGGATGCCCTCAACACCCGCGAACAGATGGCCGCCTTCATTGTCCGCGGCAAATTAAAGGATCTCCAGGGCGATAACTTCAGCTTCCCTCCGGCTGCTTATTTTACGGATGTACCCGCCAATACTTTCTTCTTCCCTTACGTCCAGAAGCTGCGCGAATTGGGGATTACCACGGGGTGCACCACTACGCAGTACTGCGGCACTCTGCCTGTTACAAGGGAACAAGCGGCGGTCTTCATAGTCCGCGCCTTTCTGAACTGACACACTGTCTTTTGAGGAACTCGCGCGCAACAGATTCGCCGTCCGCGGCCAAGTCCGCCGAGTTCCTCTTTCGTTTGGTGCCGCGGATGGAGGCTGGTGCGCTTCTCAGATTTTGGAGGATAATAGACGCGAGGCCATTATGCGTCTGCTAGTAATTCTCACCCTGGCGGTCTGCCCGCTACTTCTGGCTCAGGATGAACAGAACGCCGGCCCGGCCGATAATCTGGTCACCAGCGCCGGGTATACACCGCCCACTCTGACCAAGGTAGCCCCAGGCCAGGTAATCACGCTCTATGTGCGCACCAGCGGCGCTCCTGTCACGCAGCCCATTTTAGCCAACACTACACCTTTACCCACATTGCTGGGGGGCTTTTCGGTATCGCTGAAACAGACTTTTATCAGTGACCCGGTCCTGATTCCCCTGGCCGGCATCTATCCGTCGGACCCGTGCAGCGGCGTGGCTTCCTGCACTCCTCTCACTGCGATCCTGGTGCAGATTCCCTTTGAACTGGTCCCGAACGTTCCCGGCTCCCGCATGCCTTTCAATTTCGCTGCCGTGACGGTAAGTCGAAATGGCGTTGCCGGGGATCCGCTCCCGCTGCAGGCTGTGCCCGACAATATCCATGTGATTACATCGTGCGATGCGCTTCCACCGGCTCCGGGCACGCCGTGTACGCCTATCTTCAGGCACGCCGATGGAAGCCTGGTTTCGGCCTCGAATCCAGCCAAGAGCGGCGAGGTCTTATCCATGGCCGCCTTCGGATTGGGCTATCCCGTCTTCTCCATTGCCACGGGCGACCTGCCACGAGCCCCCGTCACCACCGACGGCGTGTATGTCGGCTTTGACTTCCGCCCCAATACCCCGGCCGCCAAACCTGGAAAGAACCCAGCCTCCGCCGCCATCACTCGCGACGGCGTCGGCCTGTATCAGATCAATTTTCTGGTGCCGGCAATCCCGGAAGGTACACCCGCCTGTGGCAACGGCGTGGCTTCGAATCTGACCGTCAGCATCGGCCGCACCTCTTCGTTCGATGGCGCGGGCATCTGCGTACAGCCGTAGTCAATCAGCTTTAGAGAATCAGTTCTTGGCGGTCCAGACTGTCTTGCCGGTCTTGTCCACGTAGCTCTCTTTTTCGCCTGTCTTGACCAGCGCCAGGCCATCGTTAAACTGAGTGGCTCCATCGAATTTGGGCGGAATCACAAACTTCCCCGCCTTGTCGATAAAACCCCATTTGTTATCCTTGAACGCGGCCGCCAGCCCCTCTGAGAAAGCATTGGCAGCGATGAACTGGGGGGCAATAATGTACTTGCCGGTCTTATCGATGAAGCCCCATCGCAGGTGCTTATCCTTCGCCGTCGCCAGACCTTGCGAGAACTGTCCCGCTTCCTGGAACTGAGGAGGAATCACCTGCTGGTTCTTGATATCGACATAGCCCCACACTCCACCAAGCTTCCGGACCCCGATCAACCCATCTCCAAATGGAGTGACACTCTCGAAACGAGGTTGAATCAGATACTTCCCTTCCTTATCGACAAAGCCCCACGCGGTGGCCACAGAACCGCCGCCCACGGCTTGATTGATTAGAACCGCCGCCACTCCATCGGTAAACTGACTCATGCCAGCGAACGTGGTTGGAACGGCAATGTTGCCGGACCGGTCCACAGCGCCATAATTGCCAGCCAGACGGATTACTCCCATGCCTTCGGCAAACGGGTAAGCAATGTCAAACTTCGCCGGGATCGCGAACTTTCCAGACTTGTCAATATAGCCCCACTTACCGGTCTGCATATCCAGAGCCGGAGCGAATCCATTGGAAAAGGCAAGCGCGGCACCGTACTTCGGCTCAATCGCTATCTTCCCGGTCTTATCGATGAAGCCGTACTTTGTATCCACTCTCACTGGATACAAACCGACCGCCTCAGCCATCTTTTCTTTCTCATGCTCTTCTGGTGGCTTCACAACAACCGGGGCCTGCGAGAGCGGCTGCGAGTCGGCCTTGGCCGGAGATATCGTGATGGCGGCAGCCTTATCGTCCACCGGGGCCTGCGCTTTCAACATCTCCTGCTTACTGCAGGAGGCAGTCAAAATGGCGGCACATGCCAATAGAATAGTACTTCGCTTCACAGATTTATCCTCTTCCTCAAAACGATGGGTCAAATACGGTAGTCAGACCGGAGACTTCATTTTAACAACTCTCCGCGGATCGAAAGCAGCTTGA
>JANYCV010000136.1 GCA_025360145.1 Acidobacteriaceae bacterium | reverse complement strand
CCCACAAAGTAGCCCTGATTCGGCGTCACCATGCTCACGTATTTCGTCCGCGCACCCGGAGCAAACTTCTCTGCGAAATCGGAAAACCGGGCACCCGTCCAGTGGCAGACCTCGCTCCAACCTTCGATGCACTTCAGCTCTGTCACGCTATCCACCCGAGGCAAACTGCGGATGTCCGCCATCGTCAATTGCGCCTTGTCATCCACCAGCAGCTTCCAGGCGGCCGCATCGAAACCGTCGTCGTCAATCCCTAGCACGCCGTTGACTTTCGGCATCCGCGCTTCGGTAACCGCGAACTCCGGCGCCAGCCGTCCGCTTCGGTAATACGCCTGAGCCAGACTTTCATTGACCTCCAGCGTCTTGCGCAGCGGACCCGGCGTGCCCATTGCGGGTTCACGATTGGAAATCCACCGATAACCCGCGTACCCCGCCGCAGCCGCCAAGCCGCCAACCAGAAAACTCCGGCGCGTCTTGCGCGCAATTTCAGCTCGCGGGTTCATCGGTAGCCTCCACCACTTCGTAGCCGGTCACCATCGCGCGGAAGTTATTCCAACCCGCTTTCACCACCTGCAACACATGCACGAAGAAAAACAGAACGTATCCAATCGCCAGCCAGAAGTGTTCCCAACGTGCCGCTGGATAGCCGCCCAGCAGGGAAGCAAGCCAGGAAAACTGTACTGGCTTGTAAATCGCCAAACCGGTGATCACCGATCCCGCACCCATCAAAATGATGCTCGAATACGCGATCTGTTGCGCGCCGTTGAACTTTCGCGGCGGCGGATGCACTTTGCTCAGATGCAGATCGTACAGCATCACCTGCAATGCTTCATTAAACGAATTTCGGTTCGGCACCAGATACCGCCACTCGCCCGAAAGCGCAGTGTATGCCACGTACAGCAAACCGTTGATCAGGAAAAGCCACATCAACAGAAAGTGCCACGCCATCCCTTCCGCCAGCCGCCCGCTGACTGTCAACGTGTCGTAAAACCAATTGGGAAAGAAATGGAATACCGTCCAGCTCCCAATCCCCACGCGGTAAACATCGTGCGCCCAGTAGATCAGCAGCCCGCTCCAAATCATTAGCGTCAGCACCGGAAAATTGATCCAGTGGAACCAGCGGATGGCCCGCGAATGTTTGTGCTCCAGTCTCACTTCGCTCATCTACCCTCCGCCGTTAAATGACGTACCAGGCCGGCTTTATTCCCTAAACTGCATGTTCGCCGGCTTCTTCAGCCTCCAGCGCCGCTTCCGGGCCCGCCGCCTTCGCTTCTTCAATCGCTGCCTCGGCGTCCCGCTGTTCTTCCCCAGCCACCCGGACCTCAAAACCCATCGTCGGCAAAACAGAGTTGCCCACAATCACAGAATCGATCTCGTTCGCATCCAGCACACTCTGGATGGCCATCGCCTCCATCTCTCCCGTGGTTCCGTCAGTCATCGCAACCGTCACCAGGTCCAGATCATGCGAAGGGTCCACCGGCTCAGGGTCGTCCGCCGTGGCGCGCTCTCCAATCAGTTCCTCCGCGGCTTCCCCTTCCGCGCGCGGCACGCGCACTTCATAGGTACCTTCCACCACTTCCAAGGCATTGTCGCCGAACAGGCGCGCATCGAAGCCGCCCTTCACCAGCAGTTCCTGAATCGCCTGCGCGTCTTGGCCGGCGTTGGTGTCTGCCGAACGGTATACCGTGATCAAATCCGTCTCGTCTATCATGCTTAGAGCATAACTCTCTTGGGCCCGCCGTTTCGCATTCACCGATGATTGTCAACGAAGGCCCAATTGGCAATATTCGCAAGCGATCTTTTTAACGGACCCGGCCGCGAGAAACTTGAGGATTGCGCCACCCGCGTCGCAACGATACAGGAAGCGTTACGGAAACTGGGATTTTCCGTCACCGACCCTCCGGAGTTTTTCGACAAATCGACGTCCGATGCGGTCTGCAAATGCAACGGCCCGCCGCGGAACATTCTGCAACCAGGGCAACGCGCGTATGACAGGTTCGCGGGTAAGCGTACCGTCACGTATCTGGATAGGGAAGTAGCTGCGCTCGAAAAAAAGAAAACAGCTCCGATCACACTCGGATTCACCAACTGGAGATTTTCGTTCTTCGGCAACAAAGGGTTTTCCGGAAACGGAATCCATTAAAGGTGGACGGCCTCTATGGATATATCGACAAAACGGGAGACCGCAAAGACCCAAATATCTACTTTTCGGTCTTGCCTTGGTGCAAACCCGGGAGGGCTCCGCCTACATCGACCCCGAAGGAAAAGCAGTCTGGAAATCCACCTCCGCTCCGACGTTCGAACTGAAAGAATTCCGGGGCCTGTCCAGAGTGCAGTCGCGCATCGCTATGCGCAAAATCTACCACCACGTTCGCACCAGAACACCCGGACGACTGCCGAATTTTTTGCAAGTGCTTACATCATCAAAGCCGTTCAATTGGCAGTCAAAATGCTCTGTTTGACGTGGAGGTTCCCAAAGTTACGAGAGAACTTCACCTGTGGAGGTAATATGTCAAACATTCCTGTTCAAAAAGCGGCTGAAGAAAAGGCACTTCCGGTTGCATGGATAAACGAACTTCAAAACCTCTCCGAGCATGTTGGCCAGCGGGCTTTTGAACTGTTTGAAAAGTATGGGCGGCCGGCCGGGCAGCAACTGGAGCATTGGTTTGAGGCCGAAAAACAATTGTTCCGTGTTCCTCGATCCGAACTCCTCGATACTGCCGGCGAATTCGAGGCGCGCGTTGCACTGCCTGGCTTTGATGCCAGCGAGATTGAAGTGACTGCGTTGCCCGATTCCCTATTGGTCAAGGCAGAGGCAAGCCACCTGCGTGAAAAGAAAGCTGGTGAGGTGCGTTTCTCCGAGTTCAGCGATCAGTCTCTCTTCCGGCGCATCCGGCTTCCGGAACCCATCGACATCGCCCAAGTGACGGCGAAGCTCGATAAGGGCGTACTGAAGATCGTCGCCCGGAAGGCAGCTCCGGACAAAGCGAAAAAGATTTCCGTAGCCGCTGCATAAAATATTGATTTCCGGTTGTACCGTTACACCACCAGGAGGAGTAGTCATGACAACGGTCACACATCAAACTTTGGAATTGCTCGTCAAGAGTTCGCTGAAGCCGGTCTGTACATCGCCGGGTCCCTTCATTACGGTCTATCTGCCGGCCTGCCACCCCGGAGCATCCGATTTGCCCCGGAGCCCGCGGTTGAAGGCGATTCTGCGGAACGCCGCTGCCGAATTAGAGCGGCGGCGGTACTGCGGTCCGATTGACAAACTGCTTGCTCCCTTCGAGGAAATTGCCAGCGATCCCGGGGCGATGGCAGGCGCAGCCGGCTCGGTGATGTTCGGGGCTCCCGAGTTCTTCCGACACTTCCGAATACCTTCGCGCGTCGACGAACGGATGATAGTGGCTACCCACGCCCACATCACGCCCTTGCTTCCGGCCCTGATCCACCATGATGAATTCTATGTCATGGCAATCAGCAGGAAGCACCTGCGATTGGGCCGCTGGAGCGACGGCCAATGCGAGGAAATCCCGCTGCCGCCCTCAATTCCCAAGAGTTTAGCGGACTATGGAAGTTTCGATCAGCCGGACCACGACCTGGAAAACCGTTCTGCGTCCGGTGCCTCTACCGGTCAGATGCGAGGCGTGCGTTTTGGGACTTCGTCGGACCGGGAGAAGGACAACGAATATTTGCACAATTACTTCCGCTTGGTGGATCGCGAGTTAGGTAGCGTGCTGAGAACCGCGCCGGTGGTGATGATTGGCGTAGACTACGAACTCGTAGCGTATCGTAAGGCAGCGGAGTATCCGCATGTGTTCTACGCCCGCCACACCAGCCCGGAAAATCTCACATGGACGGAAATGGGCGTACGCGCTGAGGAAGCCCTCGCAGAAAATACTCAAAGCGAGGCGGAGCACGCCCTCGAAGAGTTCCGGGAAGCCACGCGCCGCGACCGCGTGGTGAGCGACGTTCGAAAAGTGCTGGATGCGGCGCGTGAGGGACGGGTCCACAAGCTGCTACTGGCGAAGGGTGCCGAATACCAGAATTTGCTAGGCCCACTGTATCCGATGTCGCCCAACTGCGTGGAAGGGGAGCAAGATTTGCTGAATGCCGCTGCCGTGGAAACGATTCATGCTGGAGGCGAGGTATACCTTCTGGATCCGCTGCAACTGGCCGGGGCCGGACCGATCGCAGCGATCCTGCGGTATTCACGGCACGAGACTGAATAGGCCGCGCTCGAAATCGCGGTTACCGCACTTCTGGGGCCACAGGGTGCTGCTTCTGCCGGACAGCATCCCTGCTCTGGCCCAGAGAGGTCGAAAGTTCGGTTCTCGATAGCTGACTGACGATCGGACTCACCACCCATCGGTAGGAGAAAGGGATATTGCGGCTCAAGGCCAGCGCCTCCAGTTCCATGAAGACGCCTCCGTCCCTTTGCTGATAGCGGGAAATACTTTGCATTCGCCAAAGATAGCCGTTTCCATGGCCTGGGGAACCGGGTGACTCGGTTGGTTTACCGAAATCCTGAACTTCGCGGACGGACGTGCTGGATGCGAGGCTGTAGGAACGGTGGTCATCGATACGGAAATTAGGAGACTCGTACTCGACGTCGGTGACTGACGTGATGAACATCACTTTCTTGAACAAACGCAGGAAGTATTCATGCGGGGACGCAGCGCAGGCGCGACATTTTGAATCCGCCACCGTCGGCTGATAGAAATCCTTGTAATGATCGTAGTCGTGGAGCACTTCCAGAACATCGTCGAGCGATGTGTTCGGAATGAATACGGCGCCGATCCAGTGATGGATCAGCCCTCGCGGAACGGCGGTTCTGCCATTCCCGCGCATTGGGGACACTACGATTTCGCCGTCCTTCACTCTCTGCCGGATCTCCGGTGTCTCGTCGGACCAGAGGAAAGTAGCATCCGTTAGACGGGTTTTCATGCGGGCCAGCGCGCTCTGTACGTACGCATCCCAGGCATCTACCGTTTGCTGCTTCAAATCCCACGCGCTGGCGGCGTGTGGCGCGGCAAGTACGAAGCAGGCTATCAGCGGCAGAGCAAGCTTAGGCATCTTCATACTGTGACACGCGACCCGATCCGTTGTATTGACCTGGCCCGGCCGCGGATGATATAAATTTCGACGCGACGACCTGATCGCCCCGTTCCCAGGAAAACCACACCATGCTTACAAGACGAAACTTTTGGAAGACTCTTGCCGCCGCCCCGATCATGCCGTTGGCCGCCGCGCAGCAGGCTGAAAACCGTATGCGCGGACTACCTCCGCTGATCATCAAAGATGCGAAAGTGATTTCGACAAGCGCGGGCGGCCGCTATCGCTGGGTCTTTCTGAAGTTAATCACGAGTGAAGCCGGGCTTTACGGTATTGGCACCGCGAACAACGCGTTCCAGACGCAGACGGTGATTACCGCATTGGAGAAGAGCCTGATTCCCTGGCTGATTGGGAAAGACGCAAACCGCATTGAGGATCTCTGGCATAGCGCCAACTACCGGACCTACTGGCGCACCGGCCCAATCAACAACGATGTATTGGCCGCAATGGACATGGCCCTGTGGGACATCAAGGGAAAGCGGGCGGGCATGCCTGTCTATGAACTGCTCGGCGGCAAAACGCGGGATGCCGTGGCCTGTTACGATCACGTGGGCGGAAACGACAAAGAGTCCGCCGTCGACGCCGTTCAGAAATCGATGGCCACCGGTTACCGCCACATTCGGGTCCAGTTCGGCGAGAACGGTTATGGCGGCGGCGGATTCATTCCCGCCGGACAGGGGAACCGTCCCGAAGGAGGCTATTCCGGGTTGGCCTTCGACGAAGAAATGTATGTTCACGCAGTGCCCGAAATGTTCGATTACGTACGGGCCAAGGTCGGCTTCGCCCCCAAGCTCCTCCACGATGTTCATTCGCATTTGAGCGGCATCAACGCAGTGGAATTCTGCCGGCGCATGCAACCGTATCAAATGTTCTTTGTGGAAGATGTGCTGGCTCCGGAACAGATCGAATGGTACAAGCAGATCCGGCAGGTCTGCACCACGCCGCAGGCCGTGGGAGAGGTTTTCTCACACCCTTTCGAATACATGCCGCTCATCACAAACCGCCTGATCGACTTCACGCGATGCCGTGTGACAGCAATCGGAGGGATTACACCGGCGCGCAAGATGGCGTCGGTATGCGAAGCGCACGGCGTCCGGACAGCCTTTCAGGAAGGCGGGGAGAACGATCCAGTGAATCAGATCGCGGCCTATCACGTCGATATCTCCAGTCCGGCCTTCGGCATTCAGGAGGAAAATCATTTTCCAGATGTAGTTCGGGAGGTGCTTCCCGGCACGGCGGAGATCCGGAAAGGCTATCTGTACGGTTCGGACAAGCCGGGGCTCGGTATCGACATCAACGAACAACTCGCGGCAAAGTATCCGATTGGCGAAGCTCGCCAGGGTGGGCCCTATCGAACGGATCGAGCCCTGGACGGTTCCATCGTACGGCCGTGAATTGCGCGCCACACATGCTTGGAAAAATTGAAGCCGGGCAGGTGACTCCGCTGGGTACGGTCTAGCCTGCGCGGAGACCCTGCCTCCGCTTCCAGCAGCGAGCCGAAGGCGTCCAGCGCCGGGCAGGGGGACCGCCCCACCCGAGCGGTTGCCAGAACGATTACCTGAGTCAAACACATACCCGGCAAATTGAAATAGAATTAACCCAGTCCGTACATGGAGAAACCGCATGCATCGAAACACAGGAAATGAATCCACGCGAATGATCGCGCTAACACTCTGCTTCTGCGCAATCACGCTACTATTGCCCAGACCGTCCCAAGCACAACTGTTCAGTAATTTCTCCAAACAGGAGCTGATCGACTATACCGCTCAGAACCCGTTCGACCGGATGCCCGATGGCAGACCGAAAGTTCCAGACGCCCTGATTGAGCGGGCGAAAGAAATGTCGTCCGAAGAGGTGTGGGCCGTGCTCCCCGGCAAAGGCTATCGCAATCAGTATGCCGACGGCTTTCACGTCCTTCACCCGGGAAAGACCATGGTGGGCCGTGCCTTCACGGTACAGTTCATGCCGTCCCGGCCTGACGTGGATCAGGTTGCCGAGGGCAAGGCGAAGGCCAACGGCATCCCTCGCCTGAAGAATCAAACCGCGATCGATATGCTGCAGCCGGGCGACGTGCTGGTGGTGGATCTGTTCGGCAAAAAAGTGAACGGAACGATCGTCGGCGATAACCTGTTCTACTACGTGATGAAAGCCACCCACAGCGGTGGACTTGTGGTGGATGGCAGCATTCGCGACCTGGACGGGATTGCCAAGCTGGATATGGCGGCCTACTTTCGCCATGTGGACCCGACGCCCATCGGAGAAGTCATGTTGACGGGCATTAACATCCCGGTACGCATCGGCGGCGTAACCGTGATGCCGGGCGATCTGGTCGTTGGCGATCGCGAAGGAATCTATTTCATTCCGCCGCAAGAGGTGAAAGCCGTCCTGGACCGCGCCGATGAAATTCACATTCACGACGAGTGGACGCGTAAGAAATTCGATGAAGGGAAGTATAAGTCGAGCGAGATTTACGGCTCTCCCACGGACCCTGCGCTGAAGAAGGAATACGCGGAGTTTCTGAAGAGGCGTCTAGGTGAACTGCAAATGAGTAGGGAGAAATAACATGTACAGAATATTCTTCTGTTTCCGCTTGAGTGCTACGTAAGCCGCAGACGGCGAAACGGATCAACAAAGCCATCGATCTTCTGTAGCAAGGTCAGCCCATCTATTACACGGGCAGCCACGACGGGAGTCAACTTCCAAGCTGGCGTTAAGATGGCGAATACCTGGGCCGACTACATCAATATCGACATGGAGAATGCTCCACCCGCCTTCCCTTCCACGGGCATGGAGCCTGTTTTTGGCGGCAAGCTTTCCGTGGCGGACCGTTCCAAACTGCTCGCCCGCATGCACGAGCATCCGCAGGAGTTCGCCGGGCAGGACCTCCTCGACCTTTCCACCGTTCCGGTGTGGTCCGATAACAAGCTCAGCCCGAGAAGAGTTGTGCTGAGGGTCTATCTGGCGGCCGCGGGCGACTCATGGGTGGTAATGCCCGGAGGCCTCGCCCGCGTCTCCGCATCGCTCGATTCCCCGGTGGTATCGATGCAGCGCGGCGGCGGCAGCAAAGATGTCTGGGTCCTCTCCGATAAGCCCGTGGACACGTTCTCGCTCCAACGTCCACGCAATCTGCCGGTAGATTTGAATCGCGGGACTAGCAGCGATTTGCCCAGCCGCGCTGCCGACCACATCTTCTGGTTGGGCCGCTACGCCGAACGCAGCGAGCATCTGGCCCGCGTACTGCGCTGTATTCTCAACCGGCTGACCGGCGAATCCGGAGCGTCCGAAATAGCGGAATGGGATTCCCTGATTACGCTCTACGATTGTCTGGAGTCTCCGCACATTCCTCCCGCGAAGGACGATCCACAAGGCCATCTCGATCAAGCCCGCGATTTCGAACAGGAGATTCTTTCCCGCATCTTTGAGGACCAGCGCGGTGACAGTCTGAACGCCATGCTGAACCGGGCCGGGCGCGCCGCGGCACATGTGCGCGACCGCCTGTCGAGCGATCTGCAACGGATCGTAAGCCAGTTCGGCACCGTGGCCAAGGTTTCCGACAGTTCGGCCTGGGGATACGCCTCAGCCGGCGATGCGTTAGCCGTGCTGAACCGCTGCATCGCCACGCTTGCGTCTCTTCGCGGCATCGAAATGGAGAACATGACACGCGGCCCCGGCTGGCACTTCCTCAGCATAGGCAGGCGCGTGGAGCGGTCTGTGCATCTGGTGAGACTCCTCCGCGGCATCGTCGTTCCGCTAGGGCCGCAGGATTGGCCGGCGCTGGAAATGCTGCTGGAGGTCGCCGACAGTTCCATGACTTACCGGTCGCGATACTTCACAACGCTGCAGCCCGCGCCGGTACTCGATTTGATGATGAACGATGACACGAATCCCAGAGCGCTGGCCTTCCAGATGAATGATCTTGTTGGGCATTGCCAGTTTCTGGCCAGTGCGCCGTCCGGAGGCGGTTGGCCGATATTGCAGCAGAAGCGTATGGAGGAGGCCGCGTCGAATCTATTTAATGCCGACGTACTTCAGCTCTGCACGCCAGGCGAAGACGGCACCCGCAAATTGCTGAACGAACTTCTTACGGCCATGGATCAGGCGTTGCCCGCCTTTTCGAATGCCATCACGCTCACCTATTTCAGCCACGCCGAATTGGAGCGGGTCACGTGATCTACAGCGTCCGTCACAGAACGACGTACGAGTATGAGGACCCGGTATCGGTATCGCACCACGTCATCCGCCTGACACCCCGCAATTTACCCCGACAGACGTGCCGCAAGAGTAAGTTCCCGGTGGCGCCCGAGCCTCCCGCCACCGCCAGTTGCAACGACTATTTCGGCAATGGGCAAACATTCTTCACCCTGCAGGAGCCGCACGAACGGCTGATTGTCGAGGCCAACAGCGAACTCGAAGTGTTCCCCGCGGCCCGTCCGGATCTTTCCGCTTCCCCCCGCTGGGAGAGCGTGCCTCGCCTGTTGGATGGAGACCATAGCGCCGAGGGGTTGGACGCCTATCATTACGTCTTCGTTTCGCAGCGCGTGCGGACTAATCGGGAGTTGGCCGATTACGCGCGCGAGTCGTTTCCCGAAGGACGCCCGCTGCTGGAAGCCGCGTTCGATCTCACGCGCCGGATTCACAGTGATTTCATCTTCGATAGCAAAGCGACGGAAGTCTCCACGCCGGTGGAGACGTTCTTTGAAAAGCGCCGCGGTGTGTCAGGATTTCGCCCACCTTCAGATCGCTTGCATGAGATTGATCGGCCTGCCCGATACGTCAGCGGCTACTTGCGAACACTGCCTCCCAAGGGACGCCCGCGGTTGATTGGAGCGGATGCCTCGCACGCGTGGTGCTCGGCCTGGAGTCCAGGCGCCGGATGGATAGACTTCGATCCCACCAACAATTGCGTTCCGTCGGACGGTCACATAACCGTGGCCTGGGGCCGCGATTACAGCGACGTCTGCCCCATTCACGGTGTGCTGCTGGGCGGCGCCAACCATACGCTGGATGTGGGCGTGGACGTGATGCCGCTGGAGTGAAATCTCCGGCTAGAGTAGCGTTCAGAAAATCGATGGACAAGCCAAGCTGGACGCCGGACAGAACGTACGGAACGAGATCGGCAGCTCTGACGTTGAAGGAACGCCTGACGACACCTGATGAATGTAAATCCGGCAGTTCAAATCCTGCGGATCGTGCCAAGGCGCTGAAATGCCTCAGCGTTGCAACTGCTCCGCGAACCACCAATCGGGTGATCGCTGTTTCCGCTACAAGTGCTTGCGGGTTAAGAATCTATCCCGTTTTGGGTGACTCCAACTGCCGGATGAACCAGAACGAGTCAGCGGGCCTCATACTTAAAATCGAATCTGATGCAGAGGGCAGTTGCGCGATACGCCTTGTGGAACGGCGACGATGCCCCAAGGACTGTCCAACCGCCGGTTCATCGGGCTTACGCTGAAAAGTAATTGGTTTGGGCCATCTCATCGTCACATTCAGCGCACGGCTGTGACGAATCGTGACGGATCGAGGCAGTCGCGTGAAAGAAAAACCATCGCACGCCGGTAGTGCAGAACCGGCGCTAAGCTATTGATTCTGCTGAAACCGTGGGAAAGGTTCTTGGTAGATCTTCCGCAGCTTATTTAAAACAAATAAGTTGAACTGGCGGTGAGGGTGAGATTCGAACTCACGGAACCCGTAAAGGTTCAACGGTTTTCGAGACCGCCGCATTCGACCACTCTGCCACCTCACCGTTCCCTTCTAACTTAGCCTACTTCCGCTCTCCGGAGCAAATACTGAGATTTTTGCGTCAGGGTTTCCGGTCGTCGGACTGGTCTAGATCGAGAATCGACGTCCCCTTTCTCTTCGGAGGCGGCGATGCCTGTTTCCTTTTAAAAAACTGATCTCCCGCCTTGGCGCTCCGAATGACCATCGCGAATACCGCCAGAATCCCGGCCATCACGGCTACCGTCCCGATCACCATGTAATCCAGTTCTTTCAACGGCCCGGGCACCACGCGGGTCAGTATCATCGCGGAAACCCCGAACACGCAGAAAAACAGCGCCGGAAGCGCTAAAAGCCGCGCCGACCCAGCGTTGTTCTCAGGTTCGTCCATGGTTCGATTGTACGGCACAAATGAACGCGATGGTGCCGCCCGCCTATGGAAATTTACCCGAGTTCGCCCAGGAATCAGTCGTATTTTTCGAAGATGATTTGACGGCGGTCGAGGCCCAATTCCTTTAGCTTCAAGCGCAAATCGTCCACCATCGCCTTCATCCCGCAAATGTAGACGTCCATATCGCGCCGCTCGCCCAGGGTTTCGATTACGTGTTGCTGAACATGCCCCTTCAGCCCGCTCCATTCCTCCGTTGGCCGGCTCAAGGTGGGCAGGAAAAGGAAGTTCGGGTAGTTTTTCGCCAACTGCTCAAACTCCGCGCGATAGAGCAATGACGGTTCGAAACGAACTCCGAAGACTAACGTGAATTGCCGGTCCGGGTTTGTCTCCAGATGCGCGTGGAGCATGGAACGGAACGGCGCAATCCCCGTCCCGGTGGCGACGAAGATCGAATCGTTAGCAGGATTCTTGAGTACGAAATGGCCCAGCGGACCTTTCACGTCCACCGTCGCGCCCGGCTGCATATCGAACAGATAAGGAGAAAAGAAGCCGTCCTGAACGCGGTTAAGGCAAAGCTCAAACCGATTGCGCCATGGCGGCGATGCAGTGGAGTAGGCCCGAGTGATCTTCTTGTCGTTGAACATACCCGAAAACGACACGAACTGTCCTGGAAGATAGGGCAACTGCTCTACTTCCGGGACTTCAAAGACAAAATGCCGAATTTCCGGGGCGATCTCCCGTGACTCAATCAACCGTGCTTGCAGCACCGCTACCCCCATGTATTGCTTCCTTGGCGCGATCGAGAAGGACGTCCACCAGGGCGGGATGCCCGTCCATCGGCTCCGTGATCTCGATCCTGACACTACAATGGATGAGCCGGAGTTCCGCCACGATGCGAGGTAAATCTCTTTTCAAATGAATGCCAACCGTCAAAAAGTACGGGATGACGATGATCCGGGTTGCTCCCTGGTCCACCAAGCGCCGGACGGCTTCCGGCAGGTCCGGCTGACCCAGTTCCAGAAACGACGGCTCGATCAGCGGGAACTCGCCCCGGCGGCCTAGTTGGGCAGTAAAATCGCGGACGCCCTGATTGGCGGTCTCGACGCTGGAACCGTGGCCGAAGATTGCTATTCCGGTCATAGCTGGACGGCTGGCTCAGCCTTCTGGGGCGGAAAACTGCCGGAGAGAAAGCTGATGAACGCCTTTCCTTTGCCGCGGCCGTTATTGTGGTGCATTTCCATCCGCTGCAGGAACACCAGGACGCCCAACACAACGGCATCGCGAAGTGGCAGGACTTCCGCCGCTGCCAAACGTCCGTTAAAATCCGAGGCGGTCTGCTGGATCTTTTCCGCAAGATAGGCCGCGAGCGGATTGGCTGGCTTCGTTTCGTAAATGAGCCCGCTACCCAGTGCCCGATAGGTCTGGATCAGTGCCTCCAAGCCCTCGCGGATATCGAAATCAATCATTTCCGGCTTATCGGCGCAGGCGCCAGCAAGGCCAACGGACAGGATCATCAACAGCCCTTCGTGGGTGGACAGAAACTCATCGGTAATCCGGACGTCTTTGTTTGGGTAATCCGTGGGCAAGGCGGTCGGCTTCTCATGAACGCGCGCCTCGAGCAGATACTCACAATTGAGGGGACAGCTTACGGTGACCTCGCGCCCGGTGCCGCAGCACAGAGCGCAGATGTCGCCTTGAACACCGGGACAGTAGCGGCGCGGACGCCTTGTTTGGCAAATCTTGCAGAGGATCACGGGAATACCCTTATCGTAACGTAGAATGAAAAACGAACCCGATTATGCGCACAGATGTTTACCTGAAAATTGTAGTGTAGCACGATCCGCCGGATAGCCCACAGAAGATCGCCGCCGATATATGCCGCCAGGTGGAGAAAGTTTATGGCGTTCGGCGAGCCGAGCTTTCGAATATCGTCAGCCAACAGGTGGAGGAATAGGCCGGATTAATTGACTGTAGACCCTGCGGAAGTAGCCATCGGTCATACCGGCCAGATAGTCGCAAACTTTCCGATGTAACGGTTCCCTGGATTCCGCGTAGTTGCCGGGCAGCCGGTCCGGATGATCCAGGAAGAATTGAAACAGTTCGGCGATCATCGCCGCCGAGTGGGTCCGTTCGATGGCAAGCAGATCGGAAAAGTAAACCTTGTGCTTTAGGAACTGCTTCAACGCTGAATTGGCGGCGTTCGCCGCTGGCGTGAAGGCTGCCAGACGTACCGGAGACCGCCGAATCTCCTCGATGCTATCGACGCCTTGTGCGGCGGCCACGGTGCCATCGATCAGGCCCGATACCAGGACATCGATGAGCCCGCGCAGGCATTCGAGGAACCGGACTCTCTCCGAGGCGCCCGCGAATTGCGTTTCCACGGCCTCTGAAATTTCCTGGTAGTCCCGCACTTCGGCGGCGAGTTCGTCCACGGTGAAGAATCCGGCCGAGACGCCATCGTCCAGGTCGGCCGTATTATAAGCAATTTCATCGGCCAGATCGATCAACTGCGCTTCCAGCGGCGGCTTGAGGCCGGGTGCATATTCGTCGAGCTCCGGAATCTCCCCAGGCTCGAAATCGCGGGAATGCTTGGCGATGCCGTCGCGCACTTCAAAGGTGAGATTGAGTCCGGGAAACCGGGCATACCGCTGTTCAAAAGATTCAACGATGCGGAGGGAGTGGAGGTTGTGATCGAAACGATCGTCGAACCGGCGCATCTGGCGGTCCAGTTCGTCTTCGCCGGCGTGGGCAAACGGCGGGTGGCCGATATCGTGAGCCAACGCGAGGGCCTCGGTTAAATTCTCGTCGAGGCCGAGGGCGGAGGCGGCCGTGCGGGCGATCTGGGCCACCTCGATGGTATGGGTTAGCCGGTTACGGAAGTGATCGGAGAGGCCGGGAGTGAAGACCTGCGTCTTATCTTCCAGGCGGCGGAAGGCGCGAGCGTGAACGATGCGATCGCGGTCGCGCTGAAAATCGTCGCGGTAACGGTGGGGTAGCTCTGGATAGCGGCGTCCGCGCGATGCGCTTACCGGGAATCGCAGATGCGCCAGCTTAGCCCGCTCCACTGGATTCGACCTTACTTCTGGGACAATTCGCCAAGTGCCGTGATTGCCATGCGGCTTACTGCGGAACGTTCGGTTCGCAACGGTTCCAGCAGTTTCCGGGCTTCTTCCGGTTTGGTGCGGGCCAAGGCGTGAGCCAGTGCGATGATGGCCTGTTCCTTGGAAACCATGATGGTGGGGTGGTCCACAATCGATCGCAATAGCTTCTCGGCATCGGCGCCACGTCCCTGGGTATCGTAGAGCTGGGCCAGAGACAGCTTCGCTTGCGAGGCGTAATCGGCATCGCCAGACTCAGTAATCGGCTTCCAAAAATTTTCCGCTTCCAGTAACTTGCCTTGGTCCGCGTAAAGAACACCAAGGTAGAACCGGGCGATCAGGCCTTCGCGCTTACTAGGGTACTTCTCCATCACACTGGTTAACGCTTTGGAAACCGCGGCAGTTTTTTCCGCCGGTGTGGGAAACGATTGAACGAATTCACTGGCGTTGGCCGGGCCGATCTGCGCATCCTGCACGCGCAGGGCAGCACTGAGATCTTCCGCGCGGCCGGTGGCTTGATGCCCGAAGATGAGGTATCCGCCCACGGCAATCACGATTGCCGCCAACCCGATGCCGCCCCACTTGATTACCTGGCTTCTGTGGTCGGTGGCGTATTCAACCGTGTGACCAACCTGCTCTACGAACTTGTCATGCTTGAGATTGTGGCGATGTACTTTGTCCAATTAAAAACTCCGAAACCTCTATTCTAGCGCACCAACCCAAATCTGGCAGTTCAAATCCAGCGGATCGTGCGAAGCCGTTGAAATAGTTCAGAATTTCAACAGCTTCGCAGTTCACCATTCTGGTGATACCTGATTCCCTTGCAACTGCTTGTGGACTAAAGACCTATCCGGTTCCGGGCGGCTCAACTGCCGGAGTTAGGATCAAGGAACAGGAGTTTGAAAATTTCGTTCACTACGCTACCGAGGTCAAATCCCGTTGAATGGCGAATTTCACCAAACCGGCAACATCATAGATGTCCAGTTTCCGCATCAGGCTGGCCCGATACGTATCCACCGTCTTTGGACTCAAATCCAAGCGCGCGGCGATTTCTTTTGCACGAATGCCGTCGATCAAGAGGGAGAACACCTGGTATTCACGGGAACTGAGCGTCTCCAGCGGATCGCCGGTATCATTCCTGCGTTGCGAAATGAAAATCTTTTCCAGCTCCATTTCCGGCGAGACGTAGATGCCGCCCGCCATGATCTGCGCCAGGGCGTCATGCAGATGAGCGGCGGAGGCGGACTTGAGCAGAAAGCCGTTTGCACCGCTGCGCAGCGACTCGAGCACCAGTTTGCGGTCCCCGCGCGCGGAGATAATCAAAACCCGGGTGGCGAGCCCCTGCTCACGCACTTTCCGGACAATCTCCAGGCTGAATAGCCTTGGTAGATTCAGATCCACAATTGCGATGTCGGGCCGTCGAGTCTGTATCAGTTGTAGCGCGGTGGCGCCGTCGCCGCAGTGCTCCATGGCGTAATAGAGGCCCGTGGATTCACATAGCGACGCGATACCTTCACGCACCAGGCCGAGGTCGTCGGCAAGTAGGATCGAAATCTTTTTCCGGTCTTCCATAAGTAGTAAGTAGGGAGGATGGCCGCCGTCCGGCGCGCATTGCTCCCTGCAACACTTAAAGAGTAGAGATTGCAGGGAAAAATTCTCTGAAATGTGTAAGATGCGAATTGCGAGCCGCTTTCGGAGAGATGCTTCAGTTCAGGAATACTCCTAAGCGGCTTGCTTGCAATCAGGTATCTGGATTTTAAGCTATGTGGGCACCCTGCGCTTCCACGTACACTGTGTACAACGATTGACCGGCCGCCATGAACAGCCGGTTCCGCTTGCGCCCGCCGAAGCAGATGTTGGCGCATATTTCGGGCAGAAGGATCATCCCGATGCGGTCCCCGCCGGGAGTGAAGATGTGGACGCCATCGTAGCCGGCGCCAACCCATCCCGCGCCTACCCAAATGTTGCCGTCCGTATCGGCTCGAATGCCATCTGGCAGACCGGCGCCTTTGCCCGGAATGTCCATGTTGATATACTGCTTCCCATTACGCAGTGCGGCGCCCGCAACATCCCAGACTTTGATGATCTTGGGAACGTCGGGGTAGTGCGTGGCGCCGGTATCGGCAATGTACAGCTTCTTATAGTCCGGCGAGAAACAGAGACCGTTCGGTTTATAAATCTCGTCGGTCACCATCTCCATGCGCCCGCTGGGGTCTACACGATACACGGCTTCCTTGAGTTCAAGGGTGCCTTTCTCGCCTTCATAGTTGAGGAGCGAGCCGTAGCCGGGGTCGGTGAACCAGATCGAGCCGTCCGGATGCACCACGATGTCGTTCGGCGCGTTGAGCGGTTTGCCTTTCCATTTATCGGCGATCACGCTGGTGGTTCCGTTGTGTTCGTAGCGCACCACGCGCCGCCCGCCGTGTTCGCAGGAGAGTTGGCGGCCCTGATAGTCGAATGTATTGCCGTTGCTGTAGCCGGCAGGATTGCGGAATACGCTGACATGCCCGTCGTCTTCGATCCACCGCATCTGCACGTTGTTTGGAATGTCGCTCCAGGCAAGATAGCGGCCTACGGAGTTCCAGGCTGGCCCTTCCGCCCAGAGCATCCCGGTGTGCAGTCGCCGGATCGGCGTGTTGCCGATCTTGTACTTATCGAAGCGCTTGTCGAGCGAGATGATGTCGGGGTCCGGATAGCGGGAGGGATTCTTTCCGGACCAGTCCCGCTGGGTTTGCGCGGCAGCGAGGGGAGCCAGCGCGGAGGCGGCGAACGTCTTCAGGAACGACCGGCGGAGCGAACCGGCGGATGGCGGTGTGGCGGGTTGGATTTTCATGTGATTGCCGAGAGCTATTCTGTCACAAATTGAGCCCGTAGTTTGGAATCGGGTCGGTTTGCATTTCCTTTCCGGTAAAAGATTTTGCCGCTCCCGCTTCGAATACTCTACAACGATGCAATTACAAAGATTCCAGCGGTCGCGGAACCTGAACATTCTCACACACCACGCGCAGGCTTCCGCGGATAACGCCACACTACAGAACAGACCAGCACGAATCGATATGCCTGTTCAGCCTGAAATGGAGAGAAGGCGCTCCTCATTAGCGGGCATTCTGCCCTTCGATTGGAGATTTTTAAGGCATCCAAGGCTTCCGGTCCGATGAACATTTAGCAGAGCAAGAACGTGATTTTCGCGCCGCTCATCGTCTCGCGGTGTTCGCCAGCCTGTCCCCCGGCGTGGTTGCGTCCCCGCGTTGCCTGCTTCCGTTTCGTCCGGCAAAATATTGGTTTCTGAAACCATATCATCTGAGTTATGCACACGATGAGCGCCCCGCGCGATGACTCGGCGCGGCTGGTGGCTGCCCGTCAGTGATTAGGTCAGTTCGTTTTTCGTTTCTGCACCGCCCTCCCGAGAGCCGGTTTCCGCTTAACTTCACGCCGAAGTT
>JANYCV010000096.1 GCA_025360145.1 Acidobacteriaceae bacterium | reverse complement strand
GACCGGACGTAAGCCTCTCGACTTATCCGGCTCGTACCACCCTTAAACCTAAATCCGGCAGTGGGAGCCACCCAAAATTGGTTAGGTCTTTCGCCAGCAAACAGTTGTCAGGGGATCAGTTATCAGCAGAATGGTGAACTGCGAAGCAGGTGAAATCCTAATCTTTTTTAGCGACTTGGCACGATCCACAGAGTTCCAACTGCCGGATTTAGGTTAACTGGGTATGTGCTTGACTCAGGTGGGTACGGTCTGGCACCGTTTTGTGTGGCTGCTTTCGTCCCGCTTCCAGCAGCGGGACGAAGGCGTCCCGCGCCGGCCAGGGGGCCCGCCCTACCTCGGCTGCTGCGTTAGTAATTATTTGGGTCAAGCACATACCCAGGTTAGGTTTACGCGAAGAGCTTCGCTATGACTTCACCTACATCAGGTTGTCAAAGGGACTTTCACCCTCAAGCTGTCTAACATGCCCGGGCCTGCCACCGGGATCGGTGGCAGGCCAAAGTGGATCGAGGGATCGTTCTAATTTAGAACACCAACTTCAAAGCAAGTTGCAACTGACGCATATTGCCGCGGGTGCCGCCAATGGTTCCAAAGGAATTGGCGTTTGTGATGTTCACGCTTGGATTGCCCCAATTCGGGTGGTTCAATGCATTGAATGCCTCGAACCGGAACTGAAGATATTTACTCTCCAGAAAGTAGAAGTTCTTCAGCAGGGATCCGTCCAGATTGAAGACCCCAGGACCAATCAGCGTGTTGCGGCCCACATTACGTCCGAATACGGGAACGAACAGCCCTAAGGCTAAAATGATGATAGCAAACAACCTAATACGCATGAAGACCCCTTTTCTTTGAGTTACAACTGTGTTTCTAATTTATAAAAATGCGTGGCGAATTGCAACCGGGTGGGGATTGGGACCGGTGAGCCAGGCACTTCAAAAAGAAACGGGGGCCAGCATCGCGTATTTTACGGGCTTGCTTAGAATTCCACCTTGAGCGCGAGTTGCATGTCACGGCTATCGGATATGGTGCTGGTGATCCGGCCCACGGTGGGTGAGCCGATCGATGCGTTGGGAAAACCGAATGCCGGTGTGTTGAAGAGGTTGAACGCTTCGACGCGGAATTGGACGTTGATGCGTTCGGTCGCTTTGAAATTCTTCACGAAGGACGCATCGAAATTGACCTGGCCCGGCGCGTATAGCACGCCGCGCGCGACATTGCCGTAGGTGTTTGCGGGGGGCGCCACAAAGGCGGTATTGTCGAACCACTTGAATGGATCGGGATTATCAAGGGTACCTTTGCCGATGCGATCGGGCCAACTGGGAGCGCCGTTGTTGACGCCTGAGGCGAGACCGACGTTATAGGGGCGTCCGGTGGAAAGCGTCGTGATGCCGCTGTAGCGCCACCCGCCAACGATGTAATCCATAACGCCCCCCTGATTGATGAACTTCTTTCCCTTGCCGAAGGGGAGGTCATAAACAATACTGGTGACGGCACGATGCTTAACATCGTAGCCCGAGGTTCCGCGGCCGCAACGGATGCAGGTGATGGTTTGAGGTCCGCCGGTGGCCCCGCCGCCGGAACCGGATGAGCCGCCAAAGTCGAGGGCCTTGCTGTAGGTGTAACTGAGCAGGCCCTGAATACCATGACCAAACCGTTTGTCCAGTTTGGTCAACAGACCGTGATAGGTGGACATGTTCCGGGGGGCGAAGATGCTGGTGGCCGTAATGTTGTCGAGCGGCTGGATGAGCCGGCGGGAGGCCTGCGATCCGAGACCCGGCTGGACTTCGTTCAGAGGTAAGTTGATCATCACGTGGACGCCACGGCTGCCCGCGTAGGCGACCTCAGCGAGGAGAGACTCCTGAAGCTGGCGCTGGATGTTCATGCTCCAGTGCTGCGCGTATCCGGTGAGGTTGTTGAAGTCGTGCCCCTGGGCACTCGGGTTGGCGGCATTGTATTCCGCAGTGGTTCGCGGCTTGACTACCTGAATGGGTGGAAAAGGACGATTGATCTGGGGCACGCGGGAGAAGTCGACTGGATTCACTTCCGGGACAATATTCTGCGAGAAGATATAAGGTACCTGGATGCCGAGTTGTCCGTTCGCAGTTACCGGCTCGGGGAAATAGCTCAAGCCGTAGCCGCCCCGGAGAACGGTTTTGCCGTTGCCGCCCAAGTCGTAGGCGAAGCCGACGCGTGGGCCGAAATTGCTGTACGGCGTCGATTTGTTGGCCGTTCTGGATACGCCGTCTTCGTTGGCGTAAACCAACCGCAGGGCGACGCGATCAACGTTCACCAGGCGGTCGCGGATTTCGACATCGGGCGTATAGATATCATAACGAACGCCGATGTTGAGGGTAAGGCGGCGATTCACCTTGAAATCGTCCTGGAAGAAGAGGGCGATCTCGTTGTTGCTCTGATAGTAGGGTTCGAGCAAGGCGCCGCGGCTGGCGCCGGTGAGGTAGCCGGTGAGCAGCGTCGCCATACCGCTGCCGCCGATATTAGTCTGAGGATCGTTGGTGAAGTTGTTATTGAAGGACAGCGTTCCGCGGGGAGAGATATTGGTGTAGGGGGACGTTTGACGGCGAATGTAGTGTTGGCCGAATTTGAGGGAGTGGCGGCCAACTGTCCAGAAGAAGTTGTTATCGACCTGATAGTGGGTCTGCTTGGGGTTAACGGGCAGGAAGGCGGGACCGCCGCTGAGGCCGGTGTAATCCTGCACGTTGATGCCGGGAATTCCGGAGGTGAGAGGACTGATGTTGACACCCTGAATACCCAGCGATGTTGCGGCATTTTTACCGTAGTCGCTGGCGGTAGTAAACGGATTGGTGCGGGCGAATCCCAAGCGCAGTTCGTAAAGAAGATTGGGGCGGAAGATGTGGGTGTTGTTCAATGCGGCGCCCTGCGTGGTGAGGCGGGTGTTCTGGATGCCGGCGACGTACGGCCCTAACTCGAAGCGCGCAGCGGCTTCGGCGGGAGTGGGCAGACAGCAGTTCGACTGTCCCTGCGGAGCATCGAGTTTGTAGAGTTCCCAGGCGTAACGGAAGAAGAGAGAGTCTTTTTCGGTCAGCTTATGATCGATACGCGTCGTCCAGCCGTCATCGGTAACGACGCGGTTGGTATTGATGGTGAAATTATTGAAATTGCCTGGACCGTTGGGTAAGGGATAGACGCTGGCGACATTGCGTCCGGCGGGGTTGATGCGATTGCCGGGAATGATGTTGCCCGCGAAGGCGTCGCGGAGAAAGAATCCCGGACGGTTAGGATCGACGCGCGTGGTGAGCGGATCGTAGATCCGGATGAGATTTCCGGCAGAGCGCTCATACTGGCTGAAATCGCCAGTACGGACGGCGGCGGTGGGAACCGTGTTGACGAAAGTGAGGCCGCGAACCTCACGGATACCGTAGTAATCGGCGAAGAAGAACGTCCGGTTCTTGCCGTTGTAGACCTTGGGAATGATTACGGGGCCGGAGAAGGCCGCGCCGAACTGATTGCGCCGTAGCGGGGCCTTGGGGGCCGTGGGGGAGGCGAAGTAATTTCTGGCGTCGAGCTTATCATTGCGCAGGAAGTTGAACAAGGTTCCATGGAAGTCGTTGCCGCCGGATTTTGTGGAGACCGAGACGACGCCGGCGCCGCGGCCATACTCGGCGGAGAAAACGCCAGTCAGGACTTTGAACTCGCGTACGGATTCGATGGACGGTTGGATGATGACGGTGTTGAAGGTGTATTCATTATTGTCGATTCCATCTACCAGCCAGCCGTTTGAGTTGCCATGATGGCCAAGGGCGTTGAAGTTGGCGCCCGCTCTGGGATTGAAGGTGGATGCTCCGGAGAGATTTTCGCCAATTTGTCCCGCGGTCACGCCGGGCGAAAGATAGACAAGTTGGGAGAAGTTACGCCCATTGAGCGGCAGTTCGCGCACGGCGCGCTCCGACACAACGGTGCCGAGTTCGGAGCTGTCGGACTGCACCAGCGGGGCCGCCTCGACTACGTTGATGGTTTCGGTGACCTGCCCAACTTCGAGCGAGAAATCGACACGGGCTTTTTGGTCAACCTGGAGGATGATCCCCTCCCGCACCTGGCGTTTGAAAGCGCTCATTTCTACTGCGACCGCGTAGGTTCCTGGAATTAAGAAGGGTGCGTTGTAGCTCCCCTCCTCGTCGGTGGTGTGAACCTGCGACGTGCCCTTGCTGGTATCGGTGATGGTGACCTTCGCGCCGGCAACGGACGCGCCGGTGTTGTCGCGAACCGATCCGAGAACGGTTCCGGTAACCTGGGCGGCAACCGGGAAGGAGAACAGGAGAGGGGCTACCACGAGAGCGGCAGTACACCAGAGCTTATTCATGTGCTCACACTATAAAACTGAGCGGTGAATTGCAACCGGGTGGGGTTTGGGATCGTCGAGGCAGGCACTACCAAAAAAGGGGCCAGCGTGAGCCGGCCCCTTTTTCCAAACGAGTTTAACCGCTTAGAAGTACAGCTTCAACGCCATCTGCATCCGGCGCGGATCATTCAGAAGGTCGCCGTTGCCGAGGATACGCCCAAAGTTCGGGTCCGAGAGACTGGTCGAACCATTGCCGAATCTAACCCGGTTGAACATATTGAATGCTTCCGCCCGGAAATCCAGCTTCAGCCTTTCGGTGATCTGAAATCCCTTCGCTACGGAGATATTCTCCGAGTAGTTGCCCATCTGCCGCAGCTTCGGATTGAAGCGCGTCATATTGCCTTCCTGTAACTGAGACTGTGCCCCAAAGAAGCTCTTCGGTTGGAAGAAGTTGTCAGTTTGCGGGTCGAAATTGCTGGTCTTCTGCGCGCCTCTCCAACCGTCATAGCCCGGAACCTGAGCTGCATTCCGTCCGTTGAAGATCGGAAAGCTTACGCCGGAACCGATGCTGACCGGCTGTCCGCTGGAGTAAAAGTGAGTGGTGCTCAGCCGCCAGTTACCCAACACCGCGTTGCCCGCGCCGCTGGTCAGCCACTTCTTGCCCTTGCCGAACGGCAGATCGTAAACGAAACCAACTTTGAAATTGTGGGTTATGTCATACGCGCCGATCGACTTCTCCAGTCCGCGGTTGAAATGATCTTCCGCGGACGGAAATTCGGTCGACCAGTAGCTGTCCGCATCCGTAATTAGCTTCGAGAATACGTACGAAGTCTGGAATGTGAGGCCGTCACTGTACCGTTTCTCAAGCCGGATGATGGCGGCGTGGTAGGACGAGTGGCCGCTGTGATCTCCACCTCCGGAATTAGTGACGATGGAGT
>JANYCV010000087.1 GCA_025360145.1 Acidobacteriaceae bacterium | reverse complement strand
GGGGCACTCCCTATCTGGACACGCAAATCAATTTCGCGCTGCTGATCCTGGCCGTTTTCCTGCTCTCCCGCATCGCCGGACCAGGCCGCGCAAAGGCTCTCCCGCGTGAGTTCCGCATCGCCATTGCGGCCTTCGCCGGCTTCGCTTTCGTGTCTTTCCTATCCTTGTCGCACCAAACCTGGCTGCTGGTGCCGAAGGCTCTGCATTTCGTCCAGTTTGCCTACCGCCTGGTAACCTACGCGGATCTGTTTCTTCTGTTCGCGGTTCTATTCCTGCTGGCCGGCATGCGGAGGGTTGCCGCCTTGCCGGATCGCCCGCTGAGGGTGGTTCTTGCCGTGTGCCTCGCGCTTTCCACCGCCGGCGTTTCCATAAAACTCGTCCACGCCCATCACGTCGAAGAGCCGAATGTACTGGCCGGGTCGGGATGGCCAACCACCAATCACGATGCGCTGCGGTCCCTGCCCTCCACCTTTTACGGAGTGAACGGTTACGCCGTGAAAAGCGGCTCTCGCGGCCTGCTGGCCGATAGCGCGGCTCTCTCGCCGGTATCGTTCCCCATCGGAACACAACAGCATTTTGGAGAGGTGCTGGCCGTCCCGGTTCCCAACGGGGAGCCCGGCAGGCTCCGGACGAACATACTAATCTTTCCCTGGAACCGTATCCTGTGGAATGGCCGCGAGATCCCGTTCGAGGAGACATTCACGGATAAGGACTTTCTATCCATCGTAGATAGAAAACCGGAAGCTGGAACACTCGAATACGTGCTTCGCCCCGATCCTATCTGGATGGTTTTGCGCACCCTATCGCTTTGGACGGCCGCCGTCTGGGTCCTCGCGCTTTGCCTGTGGAGCATATGGAATTACTACCGCACCCGGATTAGAAAGGGTTCCGAATCCGCATCCCCGGGATTTCTAACCTGAACCGAAATGTTTCCGGGCCGCGCATAAGCCGCCCGCGGAACGGTGGCCGATATAAATGTCTGGCCAATCACAGTGGGCCGTTTCTGACCATTGATCAGAACTTCCGCGTCCGCCGCGAAATGGGAGCCCTCGACGCCGATGGCCGAAGATCCGTCGGGCTGCGCATTGAAATCCACCCCGGCCGGAATCTCGGACGGAGCTACGCTTGTGATCTTCGGGGGAATCACCGGCTCGCCCAACTTCTTCATCGCAAATGCGCGAAACGCCTCTGTCGCATCGTGCCAACGGTAATTGTCGTCGTACCGGAAAAAGAAAGCGTTCGGATGTTTCATCCATTCCTCGCACTTCGCCCGCCCCACCTTGTTCATGGCCGGCACAGTAACCTGTAATAGATTCTTTCTCAGATAAACAACGTTAAAGAGCGATCCCGCTCCGAAGTTCCACAAACCCAGGTTCTTTCGATCTTCCACATAGACCAGCGCCCGTACCAGCGGCTTGTCCCGCATGCGCTCAAACGGAACAGGCGGCTGCTTCAGTACGGTGGAGTTGATGCGATAGCTTTCCCAGTGAATTCCAGAAATCAGGCACGCCGCCGCATCCATCCGCGTAAGCGCCACCATCCCCGCAATCACCAGCGCCAGAACGGTAAAGCGCACCGTTCGCCCCTTGATCTGAGTCACTCCCCAATCGACCGCCACTCCAAACAACATGCAGTAGCCGCACAACGCAAGGTTTCCATGCCAGAAGTATCCACCGCTGTAAACAGGCACCATCAGGAAGATGGCAATCCAGGCAACCGCCAGTAATATGTACTTCCGGTAGGCCTGCCCGGCGCGCCAGAGCCGTATACTCGCGTAACAAACCAAAAGCAGCCCAATTCCGCCCGTTAGATCGTTCCTCCAATTCCGATAGCCCGCCGCATGGTCCGTTGTATCCAGCGTGTAACTGTAGATCCGGGCAAACCAGAGCGGATACTTAGTCGCGTTCTGCAGTATCAGCGGCCAGTTCACGCCCATCCGGTAATCGGTCGTGCCGCTGAATGGATCCACCGGAATGTGTCTCACATGGACCCACCAGTAAATCACCGTCATCAGGACAAACGGCGTCAATCGTTTCACCTCGCGAAGAATACGGGCTTTCTTTTCCGCCGGTCCCGGCTCGTAAAAATACAAAACTGCTGAAATAGCCGCCAGGTAGACGGGAACCACCACTGCAATTTCTTTGCTGGTGAGTGCGGCCACGTAGGATACCAGCGCCAGCGCTGTCCACCCCGCCCCGCGCCACGTTCGTAAACGATAGCCGATAGTGAAAGCGATCGCACTCAGCAGGCTGAAGATAATGTGGAAAAAGTCGAAGGCGGCCAGTTCATACAGCGGCGCGTAGATCACCGGCACACACGTGAAATAGAGCGCCGCGGTGAATGCGGCAATCCGGCGTGCGGGCAGCAGAATCAGCACGAACCAATAGATGAGCCCGCACACCATCAGCACGGTGAACAACTCATAGGCCCGCCATCCGTGCGGATTGTGCCAACTGATAAAGTGTTCCCCTATCCAGTAGGGTAAATAAAATTGCGTCGGGCGGTACCATTGCCCCTTGAAGCTGATATACCCATGCATGATCTGCCAGAACGGACGGTCATGCACGTACCCATAGAATTGCGTGAACTCGGAACCGAAGCTCGCCGACGTCAGAAAGGAACTGAATTCCACCACCGTCAGAATGACGATGCCTAGAAGCAGCAGCCAGTCGAGCCGTAAGTTACGTCCTTGTATCACGTAGTGATTTTGTAGAGCGCAATTGCCTGCGCCACGTTGGTTTTATGATTGAATTTCGCGGTTGCCGCCCGCAACCCCGCCTCGCCCATACGGCGCCGCTGTTCCGGGCTTCTCAGCAATTCCAGAATCTTCGCCGCCATCGCGGCCGTATCCCCGCGATCAATCAGAAAACCCGTCCCGCCATCGGCAATCACATAACCGAAAACTTCTTCCCAACGCGACATCTGGCAAACCACATCGGAGGCGCTGTAAAGGTCGTCCGCCAAAGGATACTGCACCACGCCGGTGAAGGTAACATGTGAAGCAATTCCTAAATCCGCAGCCATCTGTTCAAACCTCTGTCGATGCGCGCCCTCTCCGGCCAGCACAAAGTGCGCCTCCGGTGCGGCGGCGAGCAGATCCTGAATGCCTTTTTCCGGAATCATCGAACTCACCTGGGTCACAACCATCGAACCGGCGGGAATATGGAAGCGCTCGCGAAATTGAACACCCTCAGCCATCCCTTGTTTCGCCCGCGCGATATCCACGCTGTTGTAGATAATGTGGAACCGCTCCTGCGGCAACAGATCGCGTGCGGTGAAATTGCGATAGCCGTACTCACTCACCGAGATCACCCCATCCAGCGGCCCGTTGATGATCCGCATCGCCGCCCGCTTCCACAGCGGCGCACGCCGCGGCACGAAGCCTTCCGGTTGCGAACTTTGATCGGTGAAGTACACTTTCTCCACATGCAGAAACCTGGCCAGCCACGGATAGGCGCTCAGAAATCCAGTGAAATAAAGGTGCAGAATCCGCGGCCGGCATTTTTTCAAAATCTGGTACAACTGTCCCGTGGCCTTGCCGCTCAATCGCCACGCGTCTTCAATCACTTCAATAGTGACGTTGGGCAGATCCAAAACTCGGCGCACCGGTTCGGGAGGCGGAGTCAGAAAGCAGAGCAAGCTGTGCCAGCCAAGCTCCCCCAGTTGCTGGGAGAGTTCGAGCGCAAATATTTCAAAGGCGCCGATGCGATAAGGCGAAATCCCGAAAACCGAAACCACGGTGTTATTGTGCAAAGCCAAGTCTCACGGCAGTCTCACAGGTTAGCATGACGGCACGAAGTCCCGATTTGAAAGCACGCTAGTCAACCCCTTCTTGATCGAAAAGTTCCTCCAAGGCCTGCGAGCCATGGACGACGCGGAGAATCTCGATCCGAGTAAGGCGGGTAGAAGATCAGATGTTTTTCAAATCGAGAACT
>JANYCV010000076.1 GCA_025360145.1 Acidobacteriaceae bacterium | reverse complement strand
ATCGAGCCATTGGGGCGCCGGCTGTTTACCGGCGACGATCACATTTACGTAGTTGCGGCTGCGGAGGCAATGGTCTGTCACCGAAAGCAACGTGTTTGCGTCGGGCGGAAGGTACACCCTTACTACGTCGGCCTTCTTGTTGATGACGTGATCGATAAAGCCCGGGTCCTGGTGGCTGAATCCGTTATGATCCTGACGCCATACATGCGATGTCAGCAGATAGTTCAGCGACGCGATGGGACGGCGCCAGGGAATATCGCGAGTGGTCTTCAGCCACTTGGCATGCTGATTGAACATGGAGTCGAGGATGTGGATGAAGGCCTCGTAGCAGGAGAAGAAGCCGTGGCGTCCGGTTAACAGATAGCCTTCGAGCCACCCCTGACACAGATGTTCGCTGAGGACTTCCATCACGCGGCCATCGTGCGAGAGGTGATCGTCGTCCGGGATTATTTCTTCGGCGGATACGCGATTGGTGGCCTCGAATACGGCTCCAAGGCGGTTGGACGCTGTTTCATCGGGGCCCATGAGCCGGAAATTTCGCGCGTCCTGGTTTAGCTTGATCACATCGCGCAACAGGTTGCCCATCACGCGGGTGGCTTCCGATTCCACGGCGCCGGGATGGGGCACGGCTACCGCATAGTCGCGAAAATCGGGCAGGCAGAGGTCCTTGAGCAGCAGGCCGCCGTTGGCGTGGGAATTCGCGCCCATGCGAAGGGGCCCGGCGGGAGCCAGTTCCGCCAGTTCGGGAATTAGCGTGCCATTCTCATCGAAAAGCTCCTCTGGTTTGTAGCTCTTCATCCATTCTTCCAACATGCGGAGTTGATCCGGGTTGGTTGCCAGTTCGGAAAGAGGCACCTGGTGCGCGCGGAATGTGCCTTCCATTTTCTTGCCGTCCACCATTTTCGGACCGGTCCAACCTTTGGGGCTGCGCAACACAATCATCGGCCAGGGCATGCGTGTGGAAACGCGCTTGGTCCGCGCCTGGTGTTGCAGATCTTTGATTTCGGCCAGCACCTTGTCGAGTGTGGCGGCCATCAACTGGTGCATGGTCTCCGGGTCGTCCCCTTCGACGAAATAGGGATTGTAGCCGTAGCCCTCGAACAGTTTCCGCAACTCCTGATCGGGCAGGCGCGCGAGGATGGTGGGGTTCGCGATCTTGTAGCCGTTCAGATGCAGAATGGGCAGAACAGCGCCATCGTGGACGGGGTTCAGGAATTTGTTCGAGTGCCAACTGGCCGCGAGAGGCCCGGTTTCGGCTTCGCCGTCGCCGACGACGCAGCAGGCGATCAGATCTGGGTTGTCGAACACTGCACCGTAGGCATGCACCAGCGCGTAACCGAGTTCGCCCCCTTCGTGGATGGAGCCTGGGGTTTCCGGCGCTACGTGACTGGGGATGCCTCCGGGGAAGGAGAACTGTTTGAAGAGGCGCTGCAAGCCGTCGGCGTTTTGGGGAATGTTGGGATAGACCTCGCTGTATGTTCCTTCGAGGTATGTATTGGCGACGAGTCCGGGGCCGCCGTGGCCGGGGCCGGCGATGTATATCACGTTGAGACTATCGCGTTTGATGACGCGGTTGAAATGAGCGTAGACGAAATTGAGTCCGGGCGTGGTTCCCCAATGGCCCAGGAGGCGGGGCTTCACGTGGTCGAGTGTGAGGGGCTGTTTGAGCAGCGGGTTATCCAGCAGATAGATTTGACCCACCGAAAGATAGTTCGCAGCACGCCAGTAGGCGTTCAGTTTTCTGAGTTCTTCGGTGGATAACGACTGATTCATCGCGCGGTTCTCCTTAACTTTAGCGTTGCACGTCTTTGGCCGTGAATGCGTTTTTTGGGGGAGCTGTGGCGGGGGGCGCGCGCAGATGTGGGCGTCTGCACCACTTTGGGTTGGTTGCCCAGTGGAACATTGTCAGGAATTGGCTGGATTGGGGGCTTGGCGGGGGGAGTTTGGGGAGTTTTGGGGGCCGGGGGAGCGGGTTTAGGGTCGTTTCGCAAATCTTGTTCTTCGCGAAGGCGGTAGAGGGCTTTCATGGCCCGGTCGTGCATCCGGCTGTAGCTGGTTTCGTAGCGCATGAGCAGCTCCAATACCTTTTCCTGGTTGGCCATGGTGATAAAAGCCAGTGCAAGGCGCTGGGGTTCGCTTCGGATCTCGAATTCCTGCGTCTCCATTTGCAGGTCGAGCGAGGCCGTCTGGATTACCCATCCGCGCTGCTGACGCCAGCGGGCGGCTACCATTTCGTCCACCAGATTCATTTCGATGCCGTCCTGGGGTTTG
>JANYCV010000589.1 GCA_025360145.1 Acidobacteriaceae bacterium | reverse complement strand
CACCGAAGTCTTCTGCGATTCCGAAGCCGTCCACCAAGTGGTCACCAACCTTCTCGACAATGCGTTGAAATACACTCCGGAAAACGGCTCCATCACCGTAGGCGCACGCGAGTTTCAGGATCACGAAGCCGTGGAAATCTTTGTCCAGGATGCCGGCATCGGCATTCCAGCCGAGGACCTGCCGCGCCTGTTCGAACGCTTCTACCGCGTCGACAAAGCCCGGTCTCGCGAACTCGGCGGCACCGGCCTCGGCCTCGCCATCGTCAAGCATCTCGTTCGTGCACAGGGCGGAGAGGTCCGCGTCGAAAGCGACTTTAACAAAGGCTCTCGTTTTTCCTTCACTCTTCCTGTCCACGACCTCGGTCTGATGGAAGATGGCGCAGTTCAACCGGAATTAACCGTATTGTAATCTGGTTGTAACACAAGGCAGGTACCTTCAGACTATGAAGAAAATCGCGTTAATTGAAGACGACTCGGATCTATACGCGTTGTTGAAGTACAACCTGGAGAAGGAAGGCTTCATGCTGGTGGGCTCTCAAACCGGGAAGGGCGCCATCGAACTCTGCCGCCGGGAACGCCCGGATCTTATCCTGCTCGACATCATGCTCCCCGATTCCGACGGCCTCGACATCTGCAAAGGCATCCGCAGCCAACCCGAATTGGCGCATCTTCCGGTCATCTTCCTCACCGCGCGCGCTTCGGAAACCGACCGCATCGTCGGTCTCGAACTAGGCGCGAACGACTACATCGTCAAACCGTTCTTCATCCGCGAACTGATCGCCCGCATCAAAATCCAGTTCCGCGGCCAGGTCGCTCCCGCGCGCGTACTCAAATCGGGAGGCATTGAGCTGGATCGCACCAGTTGCCGCGTCAAGTTAAACGGCACCGCGCTCGCGCTGACCGCCACCGAATTCCGCCTGCTCGAATTTCTGATGAGCCGCCCCGGCGTAGTCTTCAGCCGCGAGCAGCTCCTCGACGCAGTCTGGGGCCACGACCGCGCTGTAACCGACCGGACGGTGGACGTCTACATCCTCCGCCTGCGGCAGAAAACGGAAATCGACCCCACGAACCCGTTGCTCATCCGGTCCGTCCGCGGCTTCGGCTATAGCTTCAACGAGGGCAATGCCACTCCCGCCGAACAGGAAAGCATCGCAGTCGCTCTATAGCAGCCTTAAACCGAAATCCGGAAGTTCGACTGCTGCGCATCGCCGCTCCGCAGTTCACCATGCGGGGGCTGATTCCGTTGTAATTGCTTGCGGGCTAAAGACCTATCCGATTTTGGGTGGCTCCAACTACCGGATTTAAGTTCAACGGTCTCCCAGGTTGACGTTATCCGGAAGGCCATGAAGAAGTCATTCAGAAGCCGTAAAAAAGTAGATAAAGACGTTTAGTGCCGTCAGTTCCGCTTTCGAGCATGAACCGCATAGAAGCACGCCGAGTATCGGCGCGTCCAAAGCCTCCCCTGCAAAGCGAAAAGCCGTAGACCCAGCCGGATCACCGGCCCCGCGTGCCTACCCAAAATCAGCCGGATCGCGCCAAACACGGCGGTGGACAAGAGCCGCGGATTGTGAATCAACCAGGCATGATCCATCACCTCGAAATCGATATCCTCCAGCTCCTGTTTCAGATCCCTCAGCGCCGGAGTAAACCCCAGACGGAACGGGCTGATGGCCGTCCGTGACACCAGCCGAAGCAGCCGATACAGCGGATTCGCCGGATTATCCAGCGTGATCACCAAAGATCCGCCTGGCTGCAGCGCGCCACACAGTTGCATCAGGGACGAATGGAATTCCGCCTTGCTTTCGAAGTGATCCAGCGAAGACATCGAGAGGATTAAGTCCAGCGAAAGCGGACGAACCGGCAGCGCACGCAAATCGCAAACGAAGGCATGCGCCGGATGCAATCCGCCAACGGCGCCGGCACGTGCCACCGTCGCTTCCGCGATATCCGTCCCAAGCAGCACTGCCGCGTTCCCTTCGAACAGATCGCCATAGATTCCGTCCTCTCCCCAAGCTTCCTCAAAGAGATCGGTCTTCAGCATCACGCCTTCCGGCCGGATGCCAGCCCATCGCCGGATCAGGTCCTGGTGTACCCGTCTCTTCTGCCGCGCCACCTCCGGGTCCAGATACCAGGAAGGCTTCGGCATCGCAGCTAGATCATCCCAGGCTCTTCGGCTGGAAGGCGGAATCGGCACAAGGGTTGGCGGAGAATCCGGCACATTGTCAGTCTATTACAGTCTTTAAAGATGATATGGTTTCAGAAACCAATATTTTGCCGGACGAAACGGAAGCAGGCAACGCGGGGACGCAACCACGCCGGGGGACAGGCTGGCGAACACCGCGAGATGCTGCGCGGCGCGAGAATCACGTTCTCGCTCTGCTAAATGTTCATCGGACCGGAAGCCTTGGATGCCTTAAAAATCTCCAATCGAAGGGCAGAATGCCCGCTAATGAGGAGCGCCTTCTCTCCATTTCAGGCTGAACAGGCATATCGATTCGTGCTGG
>JANYCV010000551.1 GCA_025360145.1 Acidobacteriaceae bacterium | reverse complement strand
GATTCCAGTGCGAAGGCTTTCGACTATCCAACTCCGCTGGACGCCGAGTTCCGGCGCAAAGTCCGTACACTGGCCGGCGTCTATCAGATCATTGGTGCCTATCCGCAACTGCTGGGTCCGGGGAACCGAATGTGGATTGACTTCGTTTCGCACAAGCTGGGCCGTTTGCTGCTGCCGTACGCTTGTCGGTTGATGGCCAGCTCCAGTTTGTGGCTACCGGAGCCGTGGCGGACGGTTGCTCTGGCGGGACAGGGCTTGTTCTATGCACTGGCATTGATTGACGCATGGCTTCCGGAAGGCTTTGTGTTGAAGCGGCTCACCTCGCCCATTCGTACGTTCGTGGTGCTGATGGCCGCGGCGTTCTGTGCCGGTTCCATTCTGTTTCTGCCGCACGATTATTTTTGGAAGGTACCCAAGCGTTGAGCGGACCGGTTCCTATCCTTCTGATGGCGCGTGAACTGGGCTTGGGCGGCACGGAGCGCCAGCTTACGGAGATTGCCCGCGCTTTGGATCGCGGACGGTTCACACCCCACGTCGGCTGCCTGCACGCCGAGGGCTTGCGCGGAGCCGAACTGGAAGCAGCCGGCGTACCAATTGTGCGCTTCCCGGTGCGGTCACTCTACCGGCCGTCTACTCTCCGCGCCGGCCGTGAGATGGGCCGTTATCTGAAACAGCATTGCATTCGACTGGTACACACGTTCGACGTCCCCATGAACTTGTTCGGCGTGCCGGTGGCGCGGGCTTACCGCACGCCTGTGGTGCTTTCAAGCCAGCGGGCTTTTCGCGATTTGACTCCGGGGTTGCACCGGCGTTTGCTGCGCGTAACGGACCATTTGGTGGATGGCGTGGTGGTGAATTGCGAGGCGATCCGCCAGCACATGATCACCGATGAACGGGTTTCCGCCGAGCGAATTCACGTTTGCTACAACGGCATTGATACCGGTGTGTTTCAGCCGGGATCGCGGACTGCGGGTGACCCCGTCACCATCGGCATTGTCTGCGCCTTGCGGCCGGAGAAGGGCCTGCCCACGTTGGTGGAAGCCTTCGCCCAGGTGGCGTTAGCGCAAGTGGCCCCCGCAAGACTGGCGATCGTCGGCAGCGGCCCTATGCTACCGGAATTGCAACGGCTGGCCGCATCGCTGGGCGTTCTGGATCGGTGCCACTTCGAACCAACCACGAACCGTGTGGCGGACTGGCTTCGAAAGATCGATATCTTCGTACTGCCGTCCCTGTCCGAAGCATTGTCGAACTCGCTGATGGAAGCGATGTCCTGCGGGTGCGCGGTGACTGCGTCGAGCACCGGAGGCAACGTGGAACTGGTTCAGCCCGATGTGACTGGGCTACTTTTTCCTCCGGGCGACGCGACCAAGCTGGCGGAGAATCTGCGAACGCTGGTGCAGAACGAATCGCTGCGGCGGCGGTTGGCAGCGAACGCGAGCCGGTTCATTCGCGAGGGGTTTTCAATCGAACGATCAGCTGCGCGAATGGCTGAGATCTATCACGGCTGTTTATACCATTCGTAGGTCGACTCGATGCCCGACCGCAATGTTCGCATCGGCTTCCATCCAAGCGCGGAGATTCGGGAAGTATCCAGCAGCTTGCGCGGGGTTCCGTCCGGTTTCGATGAATCGAATGCGATGCGGCCTTGATAACCGGTGATCTGCTGGACCATCTCCGCCAATTCGCGAATTGTGACCTCTTCGCCAGAGCCCACGTTCACTATCTGAGGGTCATCGTAGTGCCGCATTAAGAACACAGCCGCCTCTGCCAAATCATCCACATGAAGGAATTCACGGCGGGGCGCGCCACTTCCCCACAAGACAACTTCAACGGCTTGGGTGGTTTTCGCATCGTGAAATTTGCGGAGCATTGCTGGTAGTACGTGCGACGACTCCAGATCGAAGTTATCCCCTGGGCCATAGAGATTCGTCGGCATTAAGGAGATGGCGTTGAAGCCGAATTGCTGCGTATACGCCTGCGCCATCTTGATGCCGGCGATCTTCGCGATGGCGTACCACTCGTTGGTGGGCTCCAGTTCGCCGGTCAACATGTACTCTTCGCGAATGGGTTGCGGAGCGAGCTTCGGATAGATACAGGAAGATCCCAGGAATTCGAGTTTCTTCACGCCGGCGCGATAGGCCGCATCGATCACGTTCGTTTGAATATCGAGATTGTCTCGCAGGAAATCGGCGGGATAGGTGCTATTCGCCAGAATGCCGCCCACCTTCGCGGCCGCCAGGAATACAAATTCCGGCCGGCTCTCCTGAAAGAAATGCTGCACGGCTGCCTGGTTGCGAAGGTCGAGTTCGGCGCGGGTGCGGAGGACTAAATTCGTAAAACCCTGGCTTCGCAGACTGCGGCAAATGGCCGAGCCCACCAGGCCACGATGACCGGCGACAAAGATTCTGCTGCCGCTATCCATGAGAAAGCCCGCGCATGACGACTTTATGGCCGGCATGCGTCAGGGTCTGTTCTTGTTTTGCAAGCTCCATGTCGTGGTCCACCATTTTCCGGATCAGTTCTTCGAAGGTAACCTTTGGTTGCCAGCCAAGTTTGCGCCGGATCTTGCTTGGGTCGCCCAACAGATAGTTTACGTCGGTGGGGCGGAAATAGCGGGGGTCCGTTTCCACGTAACGCCGCCAGTTGTCTATGCCGTAGTGAAAAGCGGCCAGATCCAGAAACTCGGTTACCGAATGAGATTCGCCGGTGGCCACTACATAGTCGTCGGGCTGATCCTGTTGCAGCATCAGCCACATGGCCTCTACGTAGTCGCCTGCGTAGCCCCAGTCCCGCATGGCAGTCAAATTCCCGAGGAAAAGTTTTTCCTGGAGACCCAGTTTGATCCGGCCCAGCGCGCGCGTAATCTTCCTGGTGACGAAAGTTTCTCCGCGTCTGGGCGATTCGTGATTGAACAGAATGCCATTACAGATAAACAGGCCGTAGGCTTCGCGATAATTTACCGAATACCAATGCGCAGCCACTTTGCTGACCGCGTAAGGACTACGGGGCTGAAATTCCGTGCTTTCGCTTTGGGGAGGATTAGCAGAGCCGAACATTTCCGACGATCCGGCCTGATAGAACCGAACCTGCTTGCCGCCCGGCGAAACGTAATCCCGCAGGACTTCGAGAAAACGAAGCGTGCCGGTGGCCACCACATCGGCTGTATACTCGGCTTGATCGAAACTCACTCTGACGTGCGATTGCGCGGCCAGGTTATAGACTTCATCCGGCTGCGCCTTGTCCATGATGTGGCGCAAAGAGGCGCCATCGGTGACGTCGCCATAGTGAAGATGCAGGGTGGCATTCGGCTCATGCGGGTCCAGGTAAATGGAATCCAGACGGTCCGTATTGAACGTGGATGCGCGGCGCACGATGCCGTGTACTTCATAGCCCTTTGACAAAAGTAACTCAGCCAGAAAAGATCCATCTTGACCGGTGATACCCGAAATTAAGGCTCTTTTCATAGGATCACGGAACGAATGAAGAAACTGGCGCTGACGTAGAGGTTCCCACCAGGTCAAGGATCGGCAACCCGCTGGCGGCGATTTGAATGGCGGCTTCCGCCGAGGGCTTCTGCGTCACTACGAGGTAGCCAGCCCAGGAGAGAAGATCGTCGAGCGTGTTGTCCAGCAGCCTGCCGATGTGCGGAATTGCATTCAGAATGAAGTTTCGATTGGCGCCGTAGATGTTGTCAAGCCGGATGTGCGGATCGAAGACGCGGACGCTACGGCCTTTGCCGATGAGTTGCTCCAGGAGAGAAATCACCGGGCTCTCGCGCAGATCGTCGGTGTTTTCTTTGAATGCCAGACCAACCACGCCGATGCGCTCGGCCGGCAGCGCGAGCACGGCCGCGATGGCGCGTTCGAGCTGATGCTGATTGCTGGGCAGGGCGGATTCGAGCAACGGTAATTTCAAATCGAGGCGATTGGCGCGGAAGACCAGCGCGCGCAGATCTTTCGGAAGACAGGAACCACCGAATGCGAATCCGGGCTTCAAATACGCCGCGGATACGTTCAATTTTGCATCCTTGCAAAGAGTGTCCATTACTTCGCGCCCGTCGACACCAAGCTCAGAACTCAACGCACCGATTTCGTTGGCGAAGGAGATTTTCACCGCGTGGAAGGCGTTGCAGGCGTACTTGATCATCTCCGCGGTGCGGAGCGAAACCAGGCAGGGCTCCGCGGGGAGAGGCCCATAGAGATCCGCCACACGCTTCACAGCGGCCGAATCTTTCCCGCCGACAACCAGGAACGACGCGTCCATGAAGTCGCGAACAGCGGTGCCTTCGCGAAGGAATTCCGGGTTCGAGACTACGCGCACGTTCGGATGATCCCGCAGTGCCGATTCCACGATCTCCTCACAGGTGCCCGGGAACACCGTACTGCGGACCGCGATGATCAGCGGCTTGGAGAGCTTGGGCAGCAGTTCGACAATATCGGCGACCACGCGGCGTAGCTGATCGAGCCCCAGATTCCCGTTCTTCTCCGATGGCGTTCCCACGCAGATGAGAGCGACGTCGGCATCGCGCAGACCTTCTTCGTTGGACGTGGACGCGGAGAGGCGGCCTGAAGCGACGGTGCTGCGAACCAGCTCTTCGAGGCCAGGTTCATAAAACGGCGCTTTGCCGCTTAACACATTCCCGACCTTGTGTATATCGCGGTCGACGCCGATGACGCGATGGCCCAAATTCGCCAGACAGGCGGCAGTTACACAGCCTACATAACCAAGACCGATGACTGCAATTTGAGCGCGATTTTGACTATCTTCAAAAAACTTCACTGCCGACTATTATGACATGGGCGCTAATTCGCTCCGGCGGTCATCATAATTTTTCGAGTAATAATTCTGGTATTCTCCGGACTTCACGCGGCGCACCCAATCCTGATGGGCGCGGTACCAATCGACCGTCTTCTGGAGTCCGTCTTCAAAGTTCATGACAGGAGCCCAACCGGTCTCTTTCATGAGCTTTTCGCTCGACAATGCGTAACGGCGATCGTGCCCCGGACGATCCGCGACGAACTTCATCAGGCTGTCGGGTTTACCGGTGGCGGCCAGAATCTGCCGGACCACTTCCAGATTCGGCAGCGAACGGTTACCGCCGATGTTGTAAACCTCGCCATCGCGGCCCTTTTCAAGGACGGTGCGGATGGCACGGGTATGATCTTCCACGTAAAGCCAATCGCGAACCTGCATGCCATCGCCATAAATCGGCAGCGGTTTATCTTCCATGGCATTGGAAATCATCAGCGGGATGAGCTTTTCCGGGAAATGGTACGGGCCGTAATTATTCGAGGCGCGCGTCACCACTACCGGCAGTTTGTACGTGGTGTGGTAGCTGAGGGCGAGAAGATCCGAACCAGCCTTAGCGGCGGAGTATGGACTGCTGGCCTTCAACGGATAAGATTCGTCGGCTTCGAGGGGATCTTCGAGACTGCCGTACACTTCGTCGGTGGACACATGGACGAAGCGTCCCAGCTTATGCGCTCGTGCCGCTTCCAGCAATACAAATGTGCCCCGGAGGTTAGTTTCAAAAACGGGAAGCGGCGAGAGAATGCTGCGGTCGACATGCGACTCGGCGGCGAAATGGACTACGGCATCGGGCTTCGCATCCTCGAAC
>JANYCV010000524.1 GCA_025360145.1 Acidobacteriaceae bacterium | reverse complement strand
ATGCGGGGCCTGGAAAAAGTCTCGGCGGAATGGCGGATCATGTGTCTTACTGACAACTTGCTGAAGTTGCTTCGAGCCGGACTGCGCCCGCAAACGACCTAAACGGATCAATAACGCCCTCACAATCAAGTATATTGTCATGTGCGGGGCGGAATCCGCACATGTTTCAAAATACAAAGCACTTTATACTAATAAGTATGACGAATTCCGCCCAGCCAGCGGCCTCGGCTCAGTAAAAAAGTCTAATTCATTCCGACAGACTCCTAGAGACTTCCGGCCTCTGGGATGGTTTTGCGGCGACTTGTCCGTTACAGTATAGGCGTCCAAACGCACCGAGCCGAGTCGACATCCAGGGCACATTGTTGATGAACGTGCCGGCGGGGCAGTGACGGCCAGTAGCGATTCGGGACGGAGCGACTTACGTCGATGACGTATACGTCAATTGGAGCGGATCAAACTGTTCCGATCTTTACTGAAGCATCTTAACGGCCGCTTGGAACTACACTTGCTTAAGTACTGTTGATCATCCAGGAGGATCCATGAAAAGAGTTGTGCCAGTTTTAACACTCGCGGCTGCATTCTTCGGTTTTTCATTCATTGCATACCCTCAGAACTTACAGGTAGTAAATGCCGCATCGCTAACGCCCAACGGCAGTGTGGCCCCGGGCAGCATTATCACAATTTTCGGCCTGCAACTGACGACAGGCACGGCCCGCGCTACCGACGCCTCCAATCCGCCCGACGCGCTTGGCGGCGTTACCGTGAGCGCGGGTGGGGTCAAATCGACACTATTCTATGTCTCACCGGCACAGGTCAACGCCGTACTTGGTAATACGACTCCGCTGGGATCCCAGACCCTGACCCTCACCTCATCGACGGGTACAAAGACGGGAACCATAGTGGTAGAAAAAACACCAGCTCCGGGTATTTTTTCCCTGTTTGGCAGTGGCACGCGCGACGGGGCGATTATCAACGCAATCACCTATGGTCTAGGGGCTTTTAGCACCACAACGCTGAACCGCTCGACATTCTTATCCATCTTCGCCACGGGTATCGACACATCCAGCACACCCGTCGTAACCATTGGCGGAGTACCGGTGACGGTGCTTTTTGCCGGTAACGCACCCTGCTGCGTAGGACTTCAACAGGTCAACGTGCAGATCCCGGATTCTCTTGCCGGCGCCGGTCGTGTGCCGGTGATTATCAAGTCCGGCGATAAGAGCAGCAACCTTGTTGAGATCGTCCTGCTGCCGAACAAAGGTCAGGGGGCGTTTAAGGATGACGAAGACAACGAAAGCCGTAACCGTGAACTCGCCGGAATTGCCTGGGTTCCTACCACCAGCCTTGTGCTGGTCGCCGATGAGAACGACGACGTTGTCCGCGTCATTGATCTCCAGCAGCGGAAGGTGATCAAAACCATTTCGCTTCCAAATGGCGCCGAGCCCGTTGCCGTCGCTGTAAACTCCACCGGCAGGTTCGCTGTCGTGGCGGAGCGCGGCTTGGGGAAGGCAGCCATCATCGACCTCACCACCTTCACGGTGATCGCTCAGGTGCCCGTCGGTAGCGGACCCATTGCTGTCGCCATTTCGAATAACCTCGCAGCCGTCCTGAATGGCGAGACCGATAACGTTTCGGTCATCGACTTCACGACCCGTACTGTGGTCCGCACCATCGCGGCCGGCCACACGCCTCGCGCCATTGCGGTGGATCTCGCCTCTTCGCGCGCCTACATCACGAACGAGAATGCCGGCTCCGTCACCGCGATCGACTTTAATACCGGCGCTATTGTCCGCACGTACGATCTGGGCGCAAGCACCCGTCCACAATCGATCGTAGTCGTCAGTTCCGCTCTCGCGATCATCACGGAACCGGCGTCCGGACCTGACGGCAAGGTTATCCTGCTGAATCTCATCACCGGCGCCACCACTACGGTTGCTGCGAATCCAGAACGCTCCGGCGGCTCGAATGACATCGCGATTGCGGGCAATAATGTGTTCTTCGCGAATCAGACAGGCGGCACTGTGACGCTGATGCAACTGCTCCCCGGAGCCACAACTTTCACGGGCTCTCCGGTTCTGATCCGCGCCGAGACAGGTGTGCGGGCGCTCGCCGTCGACACAAAGGATAATCTGCTGATCGTCACCAATCAGGGCACAGGCAACATCGTGCTGATCGATCTGGCGACGCGGCAGGTGGTTGGACGCATCAATGCCGTGCGCGGCGAGATGGAGGACCAGAACGGTAAAGACGACCGGGCAGACCGCGACCGTGCGGCGAACCTGCCAACGCTTACGTCCGTAACCCCTGCCAGCGGGAGAATCGATACGACGTTTACGCTAACGATTCAGGGGACTAACCTGACCGGCGCCACTGAGGTGACGTTTATCAAGCCGGGTGATATCCACGGTCAAGGGAAAGGCCGCGGCCGCGGAGAGGGCAAGAATACGGATGACAAGATCACGACATCGAGTATTGCCGTGAATCCCGCCGGAACCCAGATGACCGTCAGCGTGCGCATCGCCGGCAGCGCCGACCCGGGTACGCGAATTGTGCGCGTTGAGACGCCCAACGGCGAAACGTCGCTGCTTCAATCGACAGCGAATACATTCACAGTGAATCGCTAAGGGCTGATGTTGTAGCGGGGATGTCACGGCTACCTGCGCGTGGCTCCCCGCGGGAAAAGCGCCGCGCTGGACGTTCTCGCCGAACGCCTGGTGCTGCCTTGTCTGAGTTCAGTTCTTAACTTTCGCCGCGATCATCATACCCGCGCCCGCCAGGATCATCACGGCACTTATGACCGGGGAAATCTTTTCATCGTGCCGGACCTGGATTCCAATGGACACACCGCCGGCTTTGAACCCTTCAGTCTCGTTACGGGGGATGGAAACGACAAGCGAAGCGATGCCCAGGATCAACACGAATATCCCAATCCAAAACAAAAGTTTCATAGTTGTCCTATCTCAAAACCAACTGACGAAAAAGATCGGGCGCGATGAAGGCTGCGGCTAAATTCGCGGGGCCGCATCCGGTCAATCGCAGAGCAATTGAAACCTGTTGAGCGATGGCGCTCGCCGTCTTGAAAAACGCTAAGCATGAGTCACGCGAAGGTGTTTCGTTCTCCCTTAGTATACCCGCGGATGATGAATTCCTGCTGCTGCACCAGCTTGATTTTGAGACAGGCGGAACCGGCGCGTTTGGCCATGATGCCTTCGAGCCCGCTCTTTCCCGCCTCCTCCAATCGATGATTGCGTTTATCTTCGAAGTGTTCGGAGTACCGGAGCTACTTTCGCCCGCTGAGCGGGGACTTGTCGATGATCGGCGCCGTTGTGGTAAAGGAGAGCGAACGCAAAATAGGTATCCAGAGTGCGTGTGGCTGCCTCCGCTATGGGTGCTTTGCCAGGCACCCCTGTTCGTCTTTAGCCGCAATCTCCCCGTCCATCACCGCGGTGTTGGATCTCAGCAAATTCGGCATACTGTGCGGTGATCCGTTCGCCCTTGCGCGAGTAGAACTCCGTGCGCCGGTCGTCAATGTAACTTGGCGCCTGCACGCCATCCCACTTGATTTCATAAAGCCATCCCTTTCCCGAGGGTGGCGCATCCGCGATCATCGGTTCGATCCCCTTCGGCAGGGCGGCGATTTCATCTTGCGTGCGGTCCGCGGGTTCAATCCGCCAAGGCTTCGTCCGCCGCCTCGTCGCGGTGCTTGATCAACAGCCACTCGTTTTTCTTGGCGCGCTTCATCTGGACAAGCGCAAATGCATCGCTGTCCCTCCGCATCATGCTGTCCGCGCCGGGTCGGGCACGACCTCCAATCGGAAATCATAGTGAAGCCGCGCGGCATCGTGCCGCTGGATGAAATACAGGCAGGGAGGCGCAAGTTTGGCGCGCTTCACCGGTGGTCTTTCCGGTTCCGGAGTTTCGGAAAACTTTCGCTTTCGTTTGTACTCGTCCAGGCCCATGGGATCTCCGGTAATAGACGCGGCGAATGGCCGATTAGTGTCGTTTTCTGGTGTACTGGAGGGGATGAGAATTTCCGCATTATTCGTTTGCATCGGTTCCACACTCCTCATGGCCCAATCTTCCAAACACACACCAGACCTGAATGAATTGAAACGTATGAGCGCGCGGTTTGCGCCGACGCCGCTCGAAGTGGATACTTCCAAACTCTCCGCCGGCGATCAGAAGGCGCTGGTGAAACTGGTGGAAGCCGCGCGCGTGATCGACGATCTGTTCCTGACGCAATACTGGAGCGGCAATCACAAGCTGCACGAGCAACTCAAGAAGGACGCGAGTCCGCTGGGCAAAGCGCGGCTGCACTATTTTTGGTTGAACAAGGGGCCGTGGTCTGCGCTGGATGAGCATGAGGCGTTTCTTCCGGGCGTGCCGGCCAAGAAAATGCCGGGAGCCGATTTCTATCCCGAAGACATGAAGAAGGAAGAATTCGAGGCGTGGCTGAAGACGCTGGGGAAGGGTGACAAAGAGTTGGCGGAGGGCTTTTTTTCAGTGATTCAGCGGCAGAACGGCAAGCTGACGGCGGTGCCGTACAACAAGGTGTACGCTGCCGATTTGCAGCGCTTGGCGCGTTTGTTGCATGAGGCGGCGGCTCTGACCGGGAACGCTTCGTTGAAGCGGTTTCTCGATTCCCGGGCAAACGCGTTTCTCTCGAACGACTACTACGAGAGCGACGTGGCGTGGATGGATCTGGATGCGCCGCTCGATATCACCATCGGCCCGTATGAGACTTACAACGATGAAATCTTCGGCTACAAAGCGTCGTACGAAGCGTACGTGAATTTGCGTGACGACAAGGAGACCGGGAAGCTGCAGTTCTTCTCCGGTCACATGCAGGAGATTGAAGACAACCTTCCGATCGACGCAAAATTCCGTAATCCGAAGATTGGTGCGCTCTCACCGATCAGCGTGGTGAATCAGATTATCGCGAGTGGCGACGGTGCCCATGGAGTTCGCACTGCTGCCTACAATTTGCCGAACGATGAACGGGTGACGGCGCAGAAGGGCAGCAAGCGGGTGATGCTGAAGAACGTGC
>JANYCV010000510.1 GCA_025360145.1 Acidobacteriaceae bacterium | reverse complement strand
ACTGCGATCGCAACGGCACGCAGGGAAGACGTTCGGCTAGAATCTGGTAGCATCGGTCGGGGCTGCCGTCCACAACGAAGACCGCTTCGAATGATTCGGGCAGAAGCTGTTGCTGTAGCTTTAGCAACTCGGCAAGCAGCCGGGATAACCCCTCTTCACTCTTATACAAAGGGATTATCAGGGACAGCATGCCTACCCGCCCCAACGGTTGCATACTTCGATGACCCGCCCGATTTCCTCTTCCGTGAGATAGGGGTGAATCGGCAAGCTGACCTCACCCAGCGCGATCTTCCGTGCCTGTGCGCATTCGCCAATCGACTGATGGGCAGCATTCTTTAGGGCACACTGGTCCGGCATCACGATGGGATAGTGCTCTCCGGCCCCAACTCCCTGGCTCTTCAGCCAGGACAGGAAATCCCTCTTGCGCTCCGCGTCCACCATCACCGGATACAGATGCCAGCAGGAATTGGAATCCCGCGGTGAACCCATCGGCCGGATCCGCGCATGCCGGAGACCTGTGTTGTATCGCGCTGCCACCAATCCGCGATGCTCGGTCCACCCGGTTAGCCGTGGCAATTGCACGCGGCGGAGGAGCGCGGCCTGCAATTCATCGAGACGGCTGTTGTAACCGATCTCGGAATGACGATATTTACTTGACTGTCCGTAATCCCGAAGGCAGCGCACCCGTGCGGCAAGCGCTTCGTCGTTTGTGAGAATTGCGCCCCCGTCGCCAAACGCACCCAGGTTCTTGGTCGGGTAAAAACTGGTGGCCGCCATCTGGCCCACGGACCCGGTAGGCAAGCCGCCGGACGTAGCCAGAATCGACTGCGCGCAATCTTCCACAATGCGCAAATCGAATTCATCGCGCAACGAGCGCAGCGCAGCCAAGTCCAGACTCTGCCCATACAGATGGACCGGAACAAAGTAACGTATATCCGGCCGTGCGCGCAGGATCTCCCGGCACTGCTCCAGATCGATCAGGCCGTACTGGTCGCAATCCGCAAAAACGGGAATCGCGCCCAGTTTCACAATCGCGAGCGTGGTGGCGAAAGCCGAGAGCGGAGTGGTGAGCACGGCATCGCCCGCTCCACAGCCCAGCGCTTTCAGAGAGATTTCGATGGCGTCCAGACCGCTAGCCACTCCAACCGAATGGCCAAGGCCCCATTGTTCCGCCAGAGCCTTCTCAAACGCGGCTACTTCACCGCCGAGGATGTACCAGCCGCTGGACCCGACAGTCTCCACCGCTGCCAGCACATCGGCTCGGATTTCGTCCCATTGACGCTGGAAATCATTCAGCGGAATCATGCATTACTCTTGCGAAGCTCCAGATATTCGTCGTAATCCCGGACATAATCGGCAGCGGAATAGGAGTCGGACGCCAGCACCAGTAAAACCGCATCGTCCGAATACTTGTACTGCACGGCCCAAGTCATCGGCTGCAAATGAAGTCCTATGAATGGTTGATCCAGCACGAATTCCTGCCGCGTGCTGCCATCGTCCGCCACCACATGGCAGGAACCATGAACGCAAATCAGGAACTGGTGCAGCGTCCGGTGCGCGTGTTCCCCGCGAATCTGTTGGTTCGAAACGCCGTAGACCAGGAAATACCGCTTCACCTCAAATGGAACGTGGCGATGAGCCTCGCCGAACGTCAGGCTGCCACGCAAATCGTCGACGCGCGGCAGACGATGGATGTTGACGCCATCCACCAGCGTTGCAGCGCTTCCGGCCTCGGAAGGCGGTGTTCCGACCGCCGGCATGCGCTTCTCGGAGACACCGGCGTAACCGGATATGCGCGCCGGATTTCCCGCGACAATGGCGTCGGCCGGCACATCCCGAGTCACCACCGCCCCGGCGCCGACCATGGACCGTTCCCCAATGGTGAGCCCCGGCAGAATAGTTGCATTGGCGCCGATGGAGGCGCCCTTCCGGACGCGCGTGCGTGGAAGCTTCTCCTGGTGTTGTCTGCTGCGCGGAAACGAATCGTTCGTGAACGTGGCGTTCGGTCCGATAAAAACGTCGTCTTCCACGTCGATTCCATCCCACAATTGGACGCCGCATTTCACCGTCACGCGATCCCCGATCACCACGTCGTTCTCAACAAATGTGTGATCGCAGATATTACATTCAGAACCAATGCGCGCGCCCGGCAAAATGTGCGCAAATGCCCAGATTCGGGTGCCATCGCCGATAGAGGAGGACTCGACAACCGCGAGCGGGTGCTGGATGAAGCTCATTTGATAAGGAGTCTTTGAAAGCTTAGGTTATCACACGAGCCGGTGATAAAATCGGCGTGCGAATGGTATTCTACGGCCGACGGGTGAACTGGACGGGCGCCGGCGTACCGGGATTTCCGCAGATAGCCGTACAACGCTCGACATCGTGGTCGGCGACAACATCATGTCTCGTGAAATCTGTAGCCGAAGAATCGCCGGCGCAGCCACCGGACGGGTCCTGCCGCTGATGCACGTCTACAGCGCGGCCGAAGCACTTCGCGTGGATTCTCCGGCAAAAAACCAAGCGCTCCATTGTGTGTCAGCATATCCGGAACGATAGAAGCGACTATGCCTCCTCCCCGCTTGACCATCGCTTTGACGATGTTCCTGCTTCCCGCGGTCCAGCCGCAACGACAGGTGGCGAAGTGCCTGTTGAATTGGTGGGCATTTGGCGCCAATCGTCATACTTAAACAACGGCGCGGGAACCGACGGACGACGCACTTGGTTCACGCTACGCCCGAACGGAACTTATCTCTACGGCGGTGAATCCAGCACTAGCGGACGCAACGGCCTTTATCATTTTTACTGGGTATGTGGTTGACTGCAGCGGGTACGGTCTCGCAGCGTTTCGTGTGGCTGGCGCATTGGCGCCTTCGTCCCGCGCCGTCCAGGGGGACCGCCCCACCTGGGCTGCTGCCGTATTAATTGCCTGAGTGAAGCACATCCCCAGCTAATTCTTTATGATTCTCAAGTGTCAGGTGAGATTCGGCCTCGGAGATGTCCTTCCTCATTCAAAACCCTAAATCCGGCAGTTCAAATCCCGCGGATCGTGCCAAGTCATTGGAATAGCTCAGTATTTCAACTGCTTCGCAGTTCACCATTCGGGGGGGGGGACTGATGTCGCTGCAACTGCTCGCGGGCTAAAGACCTATCCGATGTTGGGCGGCTCCAACTGCCGGATTTACGATAACTCGTGTCATTGCAATATGGAAGTTTTCGGCTCTGAAAAACCGGCTCGCGGGAGAAGCTCTATTCCAGTTAAATTTTGTGCCCCACTCCAGATGTCGAGCTAACCCAGAGTGGGGCCTTTGCAACGCTGCAGGTAGAAGGATTTCGAGGTTTCCCAATTAGTACACCCCAGACCGGGCTTGGCCTAGGGTTGGTGTTCGCTTTTGACATTCTCCAGATACGTGTAGCCCTGTAAACCGTCCTCATAGAATTTCAAGATCCGGCCGGATTCTTCATAGCCAATCTTTCCTTCCCGAAGAGCCTGTTCGACATCCTTACGGTATTGCTCCAGCAGAGCGGTGGACTTGAACTGCACATAGTCGAGCACCTCGCGGACGGTATCACCGGGAATCACTGCGTCAAGCATGACTTCGCCGGTTTCCCCCAGGCTGACGTGAACAGCGTTGGTATCGCCGAACAAATTGTGCAGGTCACCCAGGATTTCCTGGTAGGCGCCTAGCAAAAAAGCTCCCAGGAAATAGGGTTCGCCGTTGAGTGAGTGGAGCGGCAGAGTTTTCTTGACGTCCCGGCGGTCGATGAACTGGTCGACTTTGCCGTCGGAATCGCAGGAGATGTCGCCAAGCACCGCATGGCGGGATGGTGGTTCATCCAGGCGGTGGATCGGCATGATAGGGAATAGCTGCTTGATGGCCCAACTGTCGGGCATGCTCTGGAACAGCGAGAAGTTGCAGAAGTAGGTATCCGAGAGCAGGCTTTCCAACCCTTCCAGCTCTTCCGGGAAGTAATCGAGATCCTTGGCGAGTTTCTGGACGCGGTGGCAGATAGCCCAATAGAAGTTTTCGGCCAGACTGCGCTGCACCAGCGGGAGGTAACCAAGGCTGAACAGGTTGAGCGCGGAATCCAGCGATTGCTGAGCGTCGTGGAAACTCTCAAGCAGGTTCTTATTGCTGAGCGAACGATAGGTCTCCTGCAGATCGATGAGAGGCTGCTCGGCGTCTTCGGGGAGTTCCAAGGTGAGGTTGGGCTCACCGAATCCGCTCACTCCCAATACGTTGAATACCAGGGCGCTGTGATAGGCGGCAACGGCGCGGCCACTCTCCGTAATGATAGTCGGGTGCGGCACTTCAGCTTCGTCGCACACATTTTGGATGTGGTAGACGATGTCGTTGGCATACTCCTGGAGCGTGTAATTGACGCTGGATTCAAAGTCGGTCTGGGAGCCGTCGTAGTCGACGCCGAGGCCGCCGCCCACATCCATGAACTGCAAGCCTGCGCCTGCGCGCTTGAGCTCGACGTAGATCCGCACCGCTTCACTGACTGCGGCTTTCACCTGGCGGATATTGGTGATCTGGCTGCCTAGATGGAAATGGAGAAGTACCAGACAATCGGCCATGCCGAGTTCGCGAAGCTGTTCGAGCGCGCGCAGCGCTTCTGTAACCGTGAGGCCGAACTTCGACCGGTAGCCGCCGGAGGACTTCCAGCGTCCCGATCCGCGGCTGGCAAGTTTGATGCGAATTCCAATGGTGGGGCGCACACCGGCGCGTGCGGCGTGTTTGACGATGAGATCGAGCTCGGTGTATTTCTCAACCACCGGAGTGATCTGCCGGCCGATCTTTTTGGCATGCATCACCATCTCAATGTATTCGTCGTCTTTAAACCCGTTGCAGATGATGGGGGTGGCGTTGTCGGCGATGGCCATCACCGCAAGTAGCTCCGGTTTCGATCCCGCTTCCAGGCCAAATTCATAAGGCTGGCCGTATTGAAACACTTCCTCTACCACCTGGCGCTGCTGGTTCACTTTGATGGGGAACACGCAACAGTATTTTCCGCGGTAATTATGTTCGGCTATGGCACTTTGAAACGCGCCGTGAATCTCGCCGAGGCGGTGCTTCAGGATTTCGCCGAATCGCAGCAGGATGGGCGGCGCGATGCCGCGGAGGACTAGCTTGTCCAGAAGCTCCTTCAGATCGATCTTGCGGTCCTTCTCCTTGTTCGGGTGTACGAACAAGTGACCGTTGTCACCGACCGAGAAATAGCCTTTTCCCCAGCTCGCTACATCGTAGAGTTCGCTGGCATCGGTGGTGGTCCAACGTTCCGTTGGCTCGAAGATCTGGGTTCCTTCAGACATTTTGACGGTCAACTCGTATTCGCTCCCTAAAACTGATGTCACTAGAATGATCGCATGCGATCATTACAATTTGATACGAACTTCTCTGGTTCTGACGCTATTTTTTTCGGCGTGGTCCGGCGGCGCGGCTTATGGTGAAACCGCGATGCTGGAGTGTATGGCGGATACCTCTATTCCTTCAACCGATGGGCATGCGGTGGAGTTGCGGCTGCCTCATGTGATTTTGATGAATTTTCGCTTTGCCGCAGTCCGGGATTGGGCGGTAACAAAAGCAACGCTGCTGCTGCATGTGGCCGGTGGCGATCCGCTGAGGAATGTCGATATAGCGACGATTCTCGTGGCGTGGGACGAGAAGCCGGCGGGAAGCGTGGATACCCGGAAGCTGCAGTTTCTCAGCCACAAGGTGGAGAACAAACCTGACGGGTGGATCAGCATCGCGGTTGAGCCGCCGCTGGTGGAACTGCTGACCGCGGGAAAGGGCACCGGCTTGGCGATTCGCGACCGGTCAGCTTCCCGGCGGCATACGATTCACTCGAGGGAGAGCGTGCAGTTTACGCCATACCTGATTGTGGAAGGGCGTCCACGCTAGAATTGCGCTTATGGCTACAGGAATGGCTACAGGATTAGAAGGAAAGACAGCGCTGGTGACCGGTGCGAGCAAAGGAGTGGGGAAGGGCATTGCGCTGGATCTGGCGCGGAACGGCTGCGACGTCGCCGTGAACTTCCATTCCGATGCGCCGGGCGCCGAAGCGACGGTTGCGGAGATTGTGGCCATGGGCCGGGCGGCCTTTGCAGTGAAGTGTGATGTGGGCGTTGCGGCCGATGTGGACTCGATGATGGCCGCTGTGCTGGCGCGGTTTGGGAAACTGGATATCCTGGTGAACAACGCAGGAGTGCAGACCTGGAAACCGCTGCTGGATTTGGAGGAAAACGAGTGGGACCGGACGATCCAGACCAACCTGAAGGGCTGCTTCCTTTGTACGCAGCGCGCGGCGCGCCATATGAAGGACCATGGCGGCGGACGCATCGTGAATATTGGTTCGGGATGCAATAAGCTGGCGTTTCCAAATCTGGTGGACTACACGGCGAGCAAGGGCGGCATTGAGATGCTGACGAAGGTGTCGGCGGCGGAATTGGGAAAGTACGGCATCACGGTGAACTGCGTCGCGCCTGGGGCGGT
>JANYCV010000456.1 GCA_025360145.1 Acidobacteriaceae bacterium | reverse complement strand
CATTGCCGGGAAGTGCACTCCTTCTGTAAAGTCGTTGTGGCTTCCGCCGAAACCAACCACGGTGAAGGTTCTGCCTTGTTCTTTCAGCTCCTCACCACCGTTATGAATCCGGTGAACCAACAGATTGAAATTGACTCCCTGTGGCGGCAGGAGTTTATCGGCCGGATCGAGCGCGCCGGACCGGCGGCCCGCATCTGTTTGTGAAGGATTGTGGCAAAGCACGCACATCTCCACCTGGTTGCGGTTTTCGCCGTGAACCGTGAGGAACGTATGGCACTGATTACAGTTCTTCGTCGCAACGATGGTTCGCCGTGCTTTTACCGGTGAATTATCTACCGGGAAGTTGACCACCTTGTTGATCGCGCCGTACTGTACCGCCCGTTGCTTGGTGGTTCCCGGCAAAAGCGTCTCGGTCCGGCGTGCTTCCACGCCGATGGAGAAAGTACCCTTCGCATCGGTGGGAATTGCGTGCTTAAAGGTATAAGCGCATACTCCGTCCTGTCCGCAGGTGGCTGTACTGGCGTCCTCGGATACGTAACCTGGCGTGGTCACGTCAGATCCAAAGCTGGTGTATCCATAATCCGCGTTCGGGCCTGCCATCGTCAGAAACAAACGTCCAAGCGAAGCGAGCGGAATCGAAGCGCCGCGCTTATCTTTCACTGTCAAGCTGACGGTCGGCTTTTTACCCGCGACGCCGTCGTCCACCTTTGTGAGTTCCACAATCAGACCCGACAACATTGCTGATTCCGTGGGCATTGTATGCGCACCTTTGATGGATGCGTCAAATTCAATCTCACCCTGAGGAGTGTGGCAAGTTGCGCACTGGTTGTCGCTCACCTGCGGCCCGACAAGCCCGGCAGCATGTTTCTCGCCGGAAGCAAAGTTCACATCGTCGTGGCAGGATCCGCAAGTTGCCCGCGTGGGTTTTGTCAGATAGTTCGCAGCCTGGGCCGCGCCCGATTTCTGATCGTGGCACGACTCGCAGCGGCGCGGATCGGATGGAAAAACCACCGTGGAGAAGTCGGAAACAGCTTGGTTGAATCCGATGATCTGGTACGGCGTGCCCGCCTTAACGCTCGCCAATTCCTCGCCCATGTGGATCTTGTGGGCCATCACTTTCAGGTCGACTGTGTTGCCTGTGTCGGGGTCGAGGGTCTGCGGCGTGTGGCATAGGACGCACATCTCAATTCCGCGTCTCGATCCGCCGTGGAAAGAAAGCTGATCGTGACATTTGTTACACGTGGCTGTCCGGATCACATCGCGGACCTTGGTGACCGGCGAGCCGTCCGGGACGAAATTGAAGGTGGCGCTCGCATAATTCGTACTCAGATCGAACTCGGTCAAATTTCTGTTGCCGTAAACGCCAATCGTGTGCGTTGCCGTGCGGTCGAAACCGGTTGTCGCTTTCGTATTGAATTTGTATCTGTATTGGCCGTCGGCAATCGTGGTGAACGTACCGTTGGCATCGGCGGCTGCCTGCTGCGTGGTGGCTACCGCGGCGCCGCTCGCCGTTCGGGTGGTGTAGGCGACATACTGATCCTGCGTCTTCGGTATCGTGGCTGCAACAAAGCTCAGTGCGACTGTGCCGGGAGTCGTAACTCCAGCGCGGTCGAGCGGCAGCCCCTTTGGATCAGTGATCAGGACGGTGGCCGTAATTGTACCGTCGGCGGCGATATCGGCGGACGCAATCTTTATCACCAGCCCTGGGCGAACGAAATTGACTAGCTCGTTACTCGCGTAGTACGCCTTGCTGCGCGGCGAGTACCCCACTTCGGAGTCACCACTCAACACCAAAACTGACGCGAACACGACCGCCAACGGTACTGCGTGTTTCAGCTCCATGAACGACCTCCTCCGTACACATCGAAACGGATGATAGCACGTTGATAGCCGCTGACAGGCAGTCCGCAAAATGGCAGGTAATAGCGGGCTAAGTGCCCTTCGTATGCGAGTAGAAGTGCCGATTCCCGCTCACTCGACACCTGTTTCTTCGATCTTTCCCGAGGGCGCGACAGCGTCACCGTTAACTACGAATAGGCCGCCGTTTGGGAACCATGCTGCGTAGTATCCAGCACCCTGGGTAGGAACCCCCAACTGCGGTTCTGATTCACCCCGAATCCTGCACCGGCCTCGTGGTACGCAATATCCCGGCACGACTGCCCGTGGAGTTCCCGATAAAGAGTCCATTCGCCGAAAGAAAATCCGCGGTATGTAGAAAGTACCGGAGTTATCTTGTTCGCGGCAGTGATCGGAACCGACATTGGACCGAACAATAGATCGGCAGTCAAGAATACTGGTGTGCTGTCCGTCGTAAGAGTTGACAACGAGCGCTGACGAGGCGTCCGCCCTCCTTTGGGCTGGTTGAGGATTGCCGATAGTTAGACTGGACGGGAAACTAGGGGTATGCTCAATCTGCCTCGTACGCTGGAATAATTCAACGCATTCGTGCCGTCGTTACTTGGTTTCGAAGTGGTGGCTGTGGCACGTGTAAGAGTGCAGGGCCGGGTCCGTGGTCGCCCTGGCGGATACCGCTTGTGGCTATGGAACGATCACGCTGTTGCCCCTTGCCCCGTAACATTCAGGCCCCCCCTCTCAAGCCTTCGCCGAAGTCGACATTGCGCGGATCGCTAATTTAAAGCGGTTGTTACGCCGTTGATTCTCCGTCACCGACCCGGGAGCGTGCCGCGCCGTGGCACTCCTAAAAATAAAATGGTTGACCGGCTCCGCTGGAATTCAAGGCGTAGCTGAACTGTTACGTTGCCCCAAAGTGCGACGGGCTTTTCGGCAATCGTACTGAAGCTACGTCCTTAGCGCCTGTCGCGCAGGCAGCATTTTGACCGATGCCATTTGTATTCACGCCGACCGCACCACGCAGGTGTGGGACGCCTCTGTGACAGATGAATCCAATAGTAAGAAAATCGTCGTGTTCCGTTGTACGCAAGTGATCCTGTACAAATCATCGTTACCCTCATAGCATATTTACATTAGAACTATTTCTCGCATAAATCGGCCGCGAAGGTGAGATAATTGCGTCAGGAAATTATCTTGCGGGTTATTCACTTCACCTTCTACAAGTGCGCCAGTCAGTGGGTCCGTGACATCCTGACCGATCCCGAGATAAGCGGCGTTTCCGGATTCCCGCTCTCGGGAGGCGGAATCGATGTAATTTCAGAGGGATGGCCCGATGTTCCCGCCAACAGTTTCGCCGGACCGCTGTACGGTGCGTCCTATGAAAACTGGCTGGCGAAGGCCAGCGAGGATGATCGGGCAATTGTCGTATTGCGCGATCCCCGGGATCTGGTAATCTCCCTGGTGTTCTCGCTCGGTTTCAGCCACGTTCCATCGTCGATGACCCGCCTGCTGCGATCTCCCATTTCAGCCGCCTCCGATGCGGACCGGGTCAGGATCGGCATTTTTCTCCTCACGCAATGGGCGGACCGTATGCGGAGCTGGGGAACCGCTCCGCCCGGGGATCGCGAATACGTTACCAACTACCGGCGGCTGACCGGCAATCCGAAGGAAGAGTTCGCCGCCATTTTCCGGTTCCTCGGATGGAAAATCGAGCCGCGCCTGTTGCACCGCGTGGTGGACCGTCACGCTTTCGAGAAACGTACTGGACGCCACCCGGGGGACGTGAATCCGTTCAGCCATCTAAGGAAGGGCATCGATGGTGACTGGCGGAACTACTTCGACCGGGAATTGGGCGAGGATTTCGAGGCCACTTTTCCGCAGTTGCTGGCCGATCTGGGGTGCGAGACAGATTCGGATTGGTATAAAGTGCTCCCGGAGAAGTTGCTGGCCGACGCGAGCCGGATTCCCTCCGGCGACGCACGCGTCCAGGAATTGTTGAACCAACTTGCGGCACTGGAGGATCAATACACGGAACTGGGGCTTTGGCGGACCGCAGCCGAAGAGCGGCTCGAACAGATCAATGATCTCACCGCTACCGTGAATGCATTGGAAGAAAGAGTAGCGGCCCCCAATTTGCAAACTCAGCGGCACCTGTCCCAGATAGACGAACTGACCGGAACGGTACGCCACTTGGAGACTGTATCGGCCGAACGTCTTGCCAGTAACCAGCGTCTCAACATCATCATCCAGGAGCTGGTGGCAAGAATTGCTCAGCGGAACGCTGTGGCCGAACAGCGGCTTGAGCAGATTTATGAGCTCACGCAAATGGTGAACGAACTGGAGTTCCGGCTGGCCGCACCGAATGACCTGGCGCAGGAAAGACTCGCGCAGATCCAGACTCTTACCGAACACGTTCACTATCACGAGAAAGCGTCCGAAGAGCGTCTGTTGAAGCTCCACCGGGTGACTGAGATGGTGGACGATCTGCAAGCGCGGATCGCCGAGCCGAACCTGGCCGCCGAGGAGCGGCTAACGCAAATTCGCGAATTAACCATCCATATTCGTCACCAGGAAACGGTCGCCGCCAACCGGCTGGCAGACATTGAGCGGATCAATGCGGTTATCGAATCCCAGAAAGAGCGAGTGAAGGAACTCGAAAATGTGTCAGCGGAGCGGCTGGAACAGATTCATATCCTGACCCGGAACGTGACTCAACTGCAGGATCGCGTGGGACAGCCCGATCCCGTTGCCGAAGCGCGATTGGCCGACATTCTGAAGCTGACCGCGCACATCCAGTCCGTCGAGCAGGCACTTGCGGAGGTGAACCAGGCGGCCGAGGACCGCATGAAGATCATCGAGGAGATACGGGCAAGCGCCTCATACCGCTACGGCTTCCTGCCACTCTCGAAGCTGGGCGGCGTTCTGCGCTAAATATCAGCGAACGGCGAGCCCGGCTTTCTCCGCGTGTACCACGTATTCTTCGTATGGTCCCTTGAAGTCCTCGATGGCGCCATCTTCAAAATGCCAGATTCTGGTAGCCACTTCGTCGATCAGATCGTGATCGTGGGTTACCAGAAACACCGTGCCCTCATACTTCTGCAGCGCCACGTTCAGCGCGTTGATGGCCTCCAGATCCAAGTGGTTCGTCGGTTCATCGAATATCAGAAGATTCGGCTTTGAAAGTATCAGTTTGCAGAACAGCA
>JANYCV010000388.1 GCA_025360145.1 Acidobacteriaceae bacterium | reverse complement strand
GAGATCGGCTGGTTGTTCGGTTACGATATCGGCGAAGGTCTGTCGCGGCTTCGGTTGATCGGCTCGTTTGGTGGCGGCTACCAGATCCTCCACGCTTTGGAAGCGGTTTGCCGCGTCCGGCTCCATGCACTTGCGGATGGCGTCGATTACTTCCGCGGGTATGCCGGTTACGTCCGGCGGAAAAAGGGGGGGCTTGGCGGTGCAGCGGTCGGCCCAACCCATGGCGGCGAGAGGACGGGTGCCGGTGAGCATCTCAAAAAACATCGCGCCGCAGGAATAGATGTCCGACGAGTTGGTGAGCGGCTGGCCCATGATCTGTTCGGGCGACATGTAGGCCGGGGTTCCCACGGCGATGCCCATGGTGGGGCGGCTGGAGACGCTTCGCGCGAGGCCGAAATCCATCAACTTCAGCGTGCCGTCTTTATCGGCCATGATGTTGTGCGGCTTGATGTCGCGGTGGATGACGCCGCGGGAGTGAACGTAGGCCAGACCGTCGCAGAGCTGGTCGAAGATTACCAGAAATTGCGTTGTGTTGAGGCGGTTTCGCTGGGTGAGGAGTGCAGCCAGTGTGCGGCCTTCGATGTACTCCATCGAGATGTAGAACTGACCGCGGTGTTCACCCAGATCGTAAATGCGGACCACGTTCCGGTGCGCCAGTTTTCGGGCTACCGAGAGCTCGCGCTTGAAGTAGTCGAGCATTGTGGGATTTTCAGCGGCTACGGCGTCGATGATTTTGAGGGCGATCATCTCCTTCGGCAGGCGGTCCCAAACCTTATAGACGGCGCTGGTGCCGCCGGTTCCCAGTTGCGCCACGACCTCGTAGCGGTCTGCGAAGACATAGCCGGTTTGCAGGGGACCGGTGCTGGTTGCGGGGTTTTGGGCGTCTGGAGGCAATTGAGTCTCTGGAATAAGAAGTTTACTACGTGTTGGGGGCTGGGTGTTGTGCGAGGTTTTGTGAGAGATTGCCGGGCAGGCGGGATTCAACGTTGTGGACGCCACGATCGCGGAGTGGGGATGGGTTTGTTTGTACGAATTGGGACGCGTCGCGGCGGGGGCGGCTTGGGGTTTGTTTGGGCAAAAGCGGCCGGTGCGGAGGCGAGGCCGCTTCTTTGCAGTCACGGTTGCGATGTGGTCAGAATGCGCGTTGTGTGAGCAGTTGTGCGATTTGGCCGGGCGGACGGAATTTATTGCGGAAGACGCCGAGATCGCAGAGGAGGGATGGGTTTGTTTGTGCGAATTGGGACGCGTCGCGGCGTGGGCGGCTTGGGGTTTGTTTGGGCAAAAGCGGCCGGTGCGGAGGCGAGGCCGCTTCTTTGCAATCGCGGTTGCGAAGTGGTCAGAATGCGGGTTGTGTGAGCAGTTGTGCGATTTGGCCGGGCGGACGGGATTCAACGTTGAGTACGCCACGAGCGCAGAGGAGGGATGGGTTGGTTCGTGCGTAACTCCCCGATTGCGGGCTGCCCGGCCTGCGCTTGGCATGGCCGGGTATTCGTGGAAGCGGCACGAGGGCGTGCCGCGCCGACCAGGGGTCCGCCCTACCTCCGGACTGGAGTAGGTGTGCGGCTTTTCTTGCTTTACTGGCTGGCAGGGTAGCGGCACATGCGCGGTTTGTTTGTGCGAATTGGGACGTGTGGGTGTGCGTTTCAGGCGGAGTTTGTTTGTGCTGTGGAGAGCCTCCATCGCTTTGTGGAACAGCCGTTCGTAATGGGCGCGATACCGGGTTAGCGTGCTGAGACGGCGGACTGCTTCCTCATAGTTGGGGTTGATGTACTGTTGTGCTTCCAGGTTGTCGAATTGCTTCAGGGTCCAGAAAGCCTTGCCCAGTTGGGAAAGGACAGCGCTATCGGCGGCGGATTGGGGCGGAAAATCGCGGGCGAAGACTTGAATCGTCTCCGCGATTTCGGCTTCCTGGATTGGTGAAAGGATTCGGACCTGGGCTCGGAAACCGTGCTTGCGGGCGTTTTGCGACACCTTCCGCTTACCTTCCACGGTGGTTGGGCCGGACGCCCGCGCGACGGCCGGCATTCAGGCGGCCCGGTCCAGCCTGCGCGGCGACGCGGCGGGGCGGAGGGCTTGCGCTTTCAGAAGCATCGCATAAGCCTTGAGGAAGCCCGCGTCGGATGCCGCCGCCACGCGCGTGATGATGAGCTGGGATTTGTTGCTTCCGCAATCGCTTTCGAAAGCTACGCCCAAGCGGCGAGTGTCGAACTCGAAGTCGACGCCGGGGCCGGTTATGTCGTTGAGCTGCGCGAACAGGCGGATCGACGGTTTATCGAGAGACCATTCCATCTGCGTTTCAACCAGGCCGGTTTCGATGCGAGTCTTGCGGAGCGCAGCCCAGAAGTGGCGTGCCATCATCTGCACCAGCGCGTCTTCGGCGGCGTTGGCGGGTTTGCAGTCGCGGCGGAAATCGGAAAGGAGCAGGTCGAAGCCTCTCGCGTTTTCTGTCAGCAGAGCGGCAATGGCAGGGTTCATTTCTTCGCGGTCGTCTGGAGTTGGTTCGCCGATGGCGAGCTGTTCGTCGTTGATTGATACCACTTTGTCGTTCTTCATATCGTTCCCCTTCTATTGTGATTCGGAGCTTACTTCCTGTTTCGGCTTGAGCTTACAGCAAGGGACGCGAATTCCGGCTCGGCGGGGTGTGCTGTTTTGGCTGTAACAATCGGAGAAGAAAAGAGATAACAATATTATCGAGATCTGTGACCGCGTTTTTTTGGCGGATGGATCCGGGGGAGTGCGGGCGGAAGACCGCGAGGAATCCGTTGAGAGATTCTATAGTTCTGTTATCATAGAACTATAGATATGAAGCGGCTTGCCGAAGACGATGTGGTGCGGTACGCGGACATGTTTACCGCCATGGGCACCGAACCCCGGCTGCGGATCATGCGGTTGTTGTTGTCGGCACATCCGGACGGGTTGGTGGTGGGCGAGATTCAGGCGGAGTTAAGAATGTCGGCATCGACGCTTTCGCACCACCTGGATAAGTTGAAGAACGAAGAACTGGTTGGCGTTGCGCGGGAAGGAACTTATCTGCGGTATACGGCCAACACGGACGCCCTGCGGCAACTGCTGTCATTCCTTTATGCGGAGTGCTGCACGCGCAATCGGGCGATTCGGCCGGAGAGTATTGTTCGCGTTTGCAAGTGAATCCATAAGGAGGGACTATGAGTACGATTGACATTCGGGAAGTGGTGAAAGAAAAGTATGGGGAGGCGGCGCTGCGAGTGACCAGCGGCGGCAGTTCCTGCTGCGGGGCGGCGGCGGCACCTGCAGGAAGCGGCTGTGGCGATCCGATCACGAGCAACCTTTACGATGCGGATCAGAGAGGCGAGTTGCCGGAGACCGCGGTACTGGCATCGCTGGGCTGCGGGAATCCTACGGCGCTGGCGCAGTTGAATGCGGGCGAAACGGTGCTGGATCTTGGTTCGGGCGGCGGGATCGACGTTCTATTGTCGGGGCGGCGCGTTGGTCCTACGGGCAGAGCTTACGGACTGGACATGACGGATGAGATGCTGGCGCTGGCGAGGGAGAATCTAAGTAAATCGGGCCTGACGAACGTGGAGTTTCTGAAGGGTGAGATCGAGAACATTCCACTGCCCGACAACAGCGTGGATGTGGTGATTTCCAACTGCGTGATCAACCTGTCGGCGGACAAAGACCGGGTTCTGCGCGAGGCCTTCCGGGTATTGAAGCCGGGCGGGCGCTTTGCGGTTTCCGATGTGGTGACGCGCGGGGAAATGCTGCCGGAGATTCGCCAGAGCGTGTTGCTTTGGGTTGGCTGCCTGGCTGGGGCGCTGGAAGAGAACGACTACCGGAACAAGCTGGCAGCGGCCGGGTTTGCGGAGATCGGCGTGGAGCCGACTCGCATTTATCGCGTGGGCGACGCGCGCGAATTTCTGGCCGGGCAGGGGATTGATGTGGATGCTATCGCGCCGCAAGTGGACGGGAAATTCCTGTCGGCGTTTGTGCGGGCGGTGAAGCCGGCGGGGTGTAGCGGGCCGGGGTGCTGCGGGTAGAGTGTCGCTGTATCCGGCGGGCGGCGGCGAGTCGCCACTTGCCGGACGCTGTCCAGAATTCCGGGTTGGAGTCCCAAGTTCGTTGTGAGCGCGACACACTTCAGATCCGGGTCGGCCAAGGCTTTGGGATCGGGCCTTGCCCGGCCAATTGTTTTGGCCTCCCAGAAGTTGAGGTTGCTACAACATCGATTCGTAAGACCGAGCTTTCGAAAACTCACATTCCAGCGGTATTAATTGCATCCCTGGACGGAAGCCAAGATCAATGCTATTGTGAAAAAGTCACGATTAGCTGCGGGATGTCAGGCTACTGATGGGTGATTAGTGCGCTCTAGCGTGATCAAGTCACGAAAAAGACATGATTGTTTCATTCTCGGTTTCGAACTTTCGCTCCTTTTCGCCGGAGGAAACGTTTTCTTTGGTGGCCAGCAATCGCCTCGCTACCAGTCACATTGACCATACCGTTCCCATCCCCGATTCCAGTGATAAAGTACTTCGGGTCGCCGTCCTGTACGGGGCAAACGGCGCGGGCAAATCGAATCTTTTCAAAGCACTTCGATACCTGAAATCGGTCGCTTTGCAATTGCGCAAGAAGAACAGCGGGACCGGGCGGCAAGTATTTCGATTTGGCAACGGGACAAGCGCTCCTTCCACTTTCGATCTGCAATTCATCGTCAAAGACAAGCTCTACCGATTCGGCTTCAAAGTGGATGACCAACGAATCACTGAGGAGTGGCTGGTGCGGGTGGTTGGCGGACGAGAAAAAACGGTCTACGAGCGCGTCACCGACGGGGCAGGCAAGGTGACCATCGAAGCGCCGGGCTTTGCGGCCGTGGGAGAGAAATTGAACGCTCTCGCCACCGTGGGCGGACCGCAAAATCA
>JANYCV010000377.1 GCA_025360145.1 Acidobacteriaceae bacterium | reverse complement strand
CCCGGCGTTCTCGGCGAGCTTCCCAGTTGAATAACCAAAAGGTTCGGTCTTTCTTGATCGGACCGGAGACGACGGTTCCGTACTGATTCCGGCGCAATTTGTTCTTGGTCTGCGCCGGCGGCAGGAAGAACCCGCGCGCATCGAACTTATCGTTGCGGAGGAATTCAAACACCGTCCCGTGCAGGTTGTTGGTTCCGGATTTAATCGCAACATTTACCTGGGCACCGGAGTTCACGCCATATTCCGCCGAATAGACGGCGCTCTGTACTTTGAATTCTTCGATAGCTTCGATGGAGGGCGTGAAACTCATGGTGTTGATGCGCGGCTCGGTCGCAACGACGCCATCCATCGTGATGCGCTGCTGGATGTCACGCTGGCCATTGGCGGCGATCTGTACGGTCTGGCCGGGGATAGGCGTACCTCCGGTGCCGCTGGTCCCGATGCGGCTGGTGCCGAAAGTGACTCCCGGCATCAGCGTCGCCAATTGCGAGAAGTTGCGCCCATTGAGAGGCAACTCGACGACGCGCTTGGCTTCCACCACGGAGCCAAGTGTTGCGTCTTCCGTGCGAAGCAGAGGCGTCGTAGCTGTAACCTCGATCATCTCGGCGCGTTCTCCGACCTGCAAATGAAAATCAAGCCTGAGCTTCTGTTGAAGCTGAAGCGTTAACTTGCGCACAACCTCGGTCTTAAAACCCTGGGCGGTACACGTAATTTCGTATTCTCCGATGTCGAGCAGCGGAAAGATGTAATTGCCGGAATCATTGGCCTTGGCCACCCGGAGATCTCCGGTCGCCACCCTCGTGACCCGGATGGTGGCGGACGGTATGACCGCTCCCGAAGAATCACTTACCAGACCAAAGATCTCAGTGGAAACCGTTTGACCGGATAAACTCACGCAGCACGAGGCTAACAGAAACAACCGAATGGCTGCGGCATTGTTCGTACTCATAGATGTTCTCGACCTCAAAAAAACGATACAGGCAGCCAAGAAGCGTAAGCATCGAGAGTTCCGGCTCTAATTACCCTTCGTAACCGCTAACATACTATCACTTCTTTGACTCGGGTTCATCTGGGATCGGCCTCGATAATTCCGCTGCGTCAAGCTACCCTACGATTCCGATATCGCCTCAGCGAGTGGGGTGATTTGATTCGTGTGCCTTGAGGATCCCGGTCGCCCGCAGGATGCGGGCACGGAGCAAGCTGAGAGGAGGCTCAAAAAAAATGCACCGCCAAGGCATGGGCCTTGGTGGTGCATTGAGTACAGAGGAAAGGAGTTCTATTTAGAGTCTTCCGCGGGCAGTTCGCCGTCACGGCCTTCTTTAATGGCCTTGAGTTTCTCTTCGCGGCGCTTGGCACGTTCGGCGGCGCGCTTGACCAGTTCCGAGCCTACCAGTTCCAGAACAGCCTGTTCAGCCCCATCGCCCTTGCGCCAGCCAAGGCGTACGACACGAGTATAACCGCCGTTGCGCTGGCCGAACCGGGCACCCAACTTATCAAAAAGCTTCTTCACGGAACCGGGTGTTTCAAGAAACTGCGCGGCCTGCCGGCGGGCATGGAGCGTATCCCGTTTGGCGAGCGTAATCATCTTCTCCACCAGGGGCTTCGCGGCTTTCGCCTTCGGCACCGTGGTGATGATGCGTTCGTGTTCAATCACGCTGGTGACCAGGCTGCGGAGCAATGCCTTTCGCGAGCCGCCATCGCGCTTTAGTTTGTATCCGGACTTAAGGTGTCTCATTCAGCTACGTCTCCCGCTTCTCCCTCGAGATCCTCAGGAAGGACCGGGGTCTGAGCAGGCATCGTCATACGGCCCTGAGCGTCAAACTTGACGCCGAATCCGAGGCCGAGGCCACCCAGAATTTCTTTGATTTCGTTCAGCGACTTGCGGCCGAAGTTTTTAGTGCGAAGCATCTCTGCTTCCGACTTCTGCACCAGATCGCCAATGGTTTGAATATTTGCGTTCTTCAGGCAGTTGTAGGAACGAACGCTCAATTCCAGCTCTTCCACCGAGCGGTTGAGCACTTCGTTCATCTGGCTAATTCCGCGCTCTGCCGGCTCTTCGGAAGCTTCCGCCACTTCTTCAAAGTTGATGAAGATGCTCATGTGGTCTTTGAGAAGCTTGGCGGCCTGTCCCACCGCGTCCTGCGGCGAGATTGCCCCGTTGGTCCATACTTCAATCGTGAGCTTGTCGTAATCGGTCATCTGACCCAAACGGGCGGCTTCCACGGTGTAGTTCACTTTGCGCACCGGCGAATGCACTGAATCGATCGGAATAAATCCCAGAGGCAGATCTTCGTCGTAGTTGCGGTCCGCGTTGACATACCCGCGGCCCGACTTGAGGCGCATCTCAATGTTGAGCTTGCCGCCTTCCCCGATGGTTGCGACCGGCATGTTCCGGTCCAGCACTTCCACATCCGACCCGGCTTCGATCTGGCCGCTCAAAATCTGGCCGGCCTGATCCGCCTTGAGGTAAACCGTCCGCAGCCCTTCCCCGGACATCTTGAAAGGAATCTGCTTCAGGTTGAGAATGATATCCGTGGCATCTTCGACGACGCCAGGAATGGGGCTGAACTCATGCGCCACACCGTCGATTCGAACGGCGGTAATAGCAGCTCCTTCGATGGAGCTGAGCAACACCCGGCGCAAGGCGCTGCCGATAGTGGAGCCGAACCCGCGCTCAAACGGCTGCGCGGTGAACTGGCCGAAACGCTCAGTGAGCGTCTCTGTGTTCGCGACGAGTCTCTTTGGCTTCTGAAAACCTTTGAACATAGTTTGTTCCTCGGAAATTGTTCCTCTGCGTTTTGGAAGAACGCTTTACTTGGAGTACAACTCCACAATCAACTGCTCGTTTATCTGGATCTGAACTAATTCCTCACGCTTCGGCTGGGTCAGCATGCGGCCTTTCAAGGTCTCGCGGTCTACTTCCAGCCAGTTGGGGGTGGGTGTGTGCGCCGTGGTGTCACGGGCACCCAAAATTGTAGGATTCTGCTTGCTGCCTTCGCGGACTTCAATTGTGTCGCCGGGGCGAACCTGGAAGGAGGGGATATCCACCTTATGGCCATTCACATGGAAGTGTCCGTGCCGGACAAGCTGGCGCGACTGTGCGCGACTGGTGCCGAGGCCCATGCGGTAAACCACATTGTCCAGGCGTTTCTCAAGCATGCCGAGCAAATTCTCACCGGTAATGCCAGGCATTAAACTGGCTTTCTCAAACAGGTTCCGGAACTGCCCTTCGAGCAACCTGTAATAACGTCGCGTCTTCTGCTTCTCGCGGAGTTGCAGCCCGTATCCGACGATCTTCTTTGCCTTACGATCCTTGCCATGCTGGCCAGGAACATAGTTGCGCTTTTCGATGGCGCACTTCTCAGTGAGGCAACGTTCCCCTTTGAGGAACAACTTCATACCCTCTCGGCGGCAAAGCCGACAGACGGGTCCAATATAACGAGCCAAATCTAACCTCCAGAACCTTCACGCAAATGCGTTACTCACTATCAGGTGCAGTTTACGGCCATTGGCGGCCTTCTTCCTGCTTAAATCGCCGCTTCTCGCGGCTAAGATCAAACTCTACGCTTTTTAGGCGGGCGGCAACCGTTGTGCGGAATCGGAGTGCGATCCTTAATCGATCTTACCTCAATTCCCGCCGTTGCCAGGGCGCGTACCGCGGACTCGCGCCCGGCGCCGGGTCCGCTGACCCGAACTTCTACCACTCGAAGACCGGATTCCTTCGCCTTCGTGGCGGCAGTCATGGAAGCCTGCTGCGCTGCGAATGGAGTTCCTTTTCTGGAACCACGGAAGCCGAGCGAACCGGAACTCGACCAAGCGATGACATTGCCGATCGGATCGGTAAACGTGACGATGGTGTTGTTAAACGTCGCCTGCACGTGAACCAGTCCAACTGGAATCGACTTTTTCTCTTTCTTCTTAAAAGTCTTCTTCTTGGTCGACTTAGACGCTTTAGTGGTCTTTGCTGGAGCTTTAGCCATGTTCTATTTTCCTGTCGCTTTCTTCTTACCGGCTACCGTGCCGCGGCGCGGCCCCTTGCGGGTGCGGGCGTTGGTATGGGTGCGCTGGCCACGAACCGGCAGGCCGCGTCGATGGCGTAGGCCGCGATAGGCGCCCATTTCGATCAGCCGCTTGATGTTCAGCGACACTTCCTTACGGAGGTCGCCTTCCACCGAACCTTCGGTTTCAAGGATGATACGAATCTGATTGACTTCCTCTTCCCGGAGGTCGCCGATCTTCTTATTGAAGTCGATGCCGCACCGATAAAGAATGGACTTCGCCCGGGTCCGGCCAATACCGTAAATATAGGTCAGGCCGATCTCAGATCTCTTCTTGGGCGGTAAATCTACGCCAGCTATACGCGCCATATACTCTCTCTCTCTCCTGCTAACCTTGCCGCTGCTTGTGTTTCGGATTGGTGCAGATGACGCGCACAACACCTTCGCGGTTGATCACCTTGCACTTGTCGCAAATTTTCTTAACCGATGCCCG
>JANYCV010000361.1 GCA_025360145.1 Acidobacteriaceae bacterium | reverse complement strand
CGTTGCGAAGCTCATCCAGCTTCCTGCGGCTCTCCGATGCCTTGGTCTTTCGTGTGGCCAGATCCTCATCCACATTGCGGCGCTGCTCGGCTATGGATTGCAGCTCCATCTGGCGCGCGCTCATCCGCGCGGAGAGTTCGGACTTCACCTTCTCCAAACGCTGCAGGTCCCCCCCGGCGCCTTCCGCTTCTTTCTCCGACCGTGCCATGTCGCGCTCAATGCCGACCAGGTACTGGTCGATCTGTGCCAGTTGGTTCTTCAGCGACGAAGCCTCACCCAGTAACCGCAGAACCTGCTGGCGGAAAGTCTCCATCAATCGTTCCCGGTCGCGCAACATTCCCTGCAAAGTTTCGCGCTCTTCGTTCTTCGCCGTCAGAGCGGCGCGCGCGGTTTCGGTCTGCTGTTCCAGTTCCACCAGCTTCTGCGAGTGCGCATCCAGCTCCAGTTGCTGCTGAACGAAGCGCGTTTCCAGTTGCAGCGATTCCGTCTCGCCGTTGGTTAACCGCTGCTCAATGGAACCGATCTGGCTGGCCTGCGTCTGCAACTTGCCGCGAGTGCGTTCTGCTTCCACGCGCTGTTCGGAAAGCTGCTTGCGCGCCTCTGTCAGCAGCGCTTCCAGACTGTAGCATTGGCCTTGCAGTTGCACCTGCTCTTTCTCTTTCTCTGCTACCTGCCCGGTGACCTGCTGAAGCTTACCGGTGGCCACGTTGAGATCGAGCGCAGTCTTAACAGCCTCACGCTCCACCATGCGGAAACGCCCGGTGAGCGCGCGGCGCAACTGCTCCACCATCTCCGTCTTCAGTTCGTCATAGCGCTTCGCCTTGGCGGCTTGGCGCTTCAGCGAGTTCACCTGTCGGCTGACTTCTTCCAGAATGTCGAAAACGCGGGTCAGGTTTTGCTTCGCGCCTTCCAGCTTTGCTTCGGCCAAACGCTTCTTCGTCTTGAACCGGGTTACCCCGGCGGCTTCTTCGATCACCGCACGGCGGTCCTGCGGTTTCGTACTCAGAATCTGACCGATGCGGCCCTGCTCAATGATGGCGTAGCTCTCCGGACCAAGGCCGGACCCCATGAAGATGTCCTGAATATCACGAAGCCTCGCGTTGCGGCCATTGATCAGGTATTCACTCTCGCCGGAGCGGTACAGGCGGCGGGTGATGGTGATTTCCTGGGGCTTGGTTTCGCCGTCCGGCGTGACTTTTGACGGAAATTCCGCGTTCACGGACGGGTCTACCATCGTGATCGTGACCGCCGCCATCCCAAGCGGTTTGCGATCGCGGGTACCGGCGAAAATCACGTCTTCCATCCGGCTGCCGCGCAGACTCTTGGCGGATTGCTCGCCCAGAACCCAACTGATGGCATCGCTCAGGTTAGACTTGCCGCATCCATTTGGACCCACCACGGCGGCGATGCCGGACCCGTGGAACCGCATCTCGGACTTATCGCAGAATGACTTGAAGCCTTGGATTTCAACGCGCTTGAGTTTCAGCAACTTGGGCAAGCCCCTTAAACAATAGGAATTGAGAGGGCTCAAAGGCCCTCCACTCGGGGGATGTCTAGATCTTATGCTGGTTTCGCGGAAAAGTAAAGAGACAATACCACTAAATTCGGTAGGGTCATGATTCCAGGCCACAATATGCAGCGGTCGAGTGGTGCGTGTAAACTGGAATCGAGATGAACTGGGCCGTCCGGAAAATCCACATTTACGCTGGACTGCTGACCTTTGCCCAACTGATGGTCTACGGCATTGCGGGTCTGGTGGCCGCGCTCCATCCCGGTGGAGAGCGCCCCAAGGTGCCGCATTCCATTCGATACGTGCCCTTCACGGTGCCCCCGTCCTCTACTGACAAAGAGGTGGCAGCCCTTGCGTACCGGACACTGAATCTCCCAATGGCCAGACCCGTTCCGGACTGGTATCTCAGGCGCACCGCCGACAATCATCTGCTGCTGGACTTTTACAACATAAACGGCATCCGCCGCGCGGTGGTACTGGAAAACGAGGGGCGAATCCGTCTGGAGGAAATCCACAACAGCGTCTGGCTTTTTCTGGAGGACATCCACGCGGCAACGCCCGGCAATGACGGCGCGCCCCGGTTAGTGTACCTCTGGGCTTTGTGGAACGAACTTGCCATGTGGACACTACTCGCCTTCTGCGTATCGGGACTGTGGCTCTGGCAGGCCTCCCGTCCTCTATACGCGTGGGCCTGGATCTTGCTGGCATCCGGCGCCGGCTCTATCGCCGTCTTGTGGAGCGTGTTCCGTTGATCCAGTATCCTTCCCTGCGCACCATCCACCTCCTGTGTGGTGTGTTCGCCGCGCCGGCCCTCCTGCTGTACGGCGTTAGTGCGGTGCAGATGGCGCATTCACATTGGTTCCCCATGAAGCCTGCCGTCACTGAGATCGAGATGCCGCTGCGCCCCGGCTATACTGACGGGCGCCAACTGGCGCAGGAAGTAATGGCGAGTCGCGGTATCCGTGGCGAGGTTTCTGCGGTGCGAAAGACGCCCTCCGGCTTTGAGGTACGCATCACCGTGCCCGGCACGGTCCATGAGATCCGGTATGATAGCGGCAGCGGCCAGGTGCGATTACGAAGCAGCGTGGCCGGGTTCATGGGCATGTTAAATCGCCTGCACCATGCCGCGGGACTGCGCCACGAATACATACCATTACAGCTCTGGGGATTCCTCGGCGCGCTAGTCTCGCTAGCCACTCTAGGTCTAGGCGTATCAGGCATCTGGATGTGGTGGCTGCGAAAGCAGGAAAGAAAATGGGGCCTGATCCTCCTTACAGCGAACCTCGTGTATGCCATAACTCTTTTGGTGATGATGCGCGTAGCCGGGCCATAATGGGCCTTGTAGGGCGGGCGCCCTCGCCGGCGCGGAGGCCCCCGCCTCCGCTGCTCAGTTCCACCCATGCACCCCGAGCCACGAATAATAAAATGAGCGTCCAAATCTTCGGCATAAAAAACTCGCAGGCCACTCGCGCTGCCGAGCGGTTCTTCAAAGAACGGCGCGTAGCCATTCATTTCGTCGATGTGAAACAGAAGCCAATGGCTCCGGGCGAGATCAAGCGATTCATCGAACGCTTCGGCTTAACGGGATTGCTGGACACAGAGGGCACCGCCTATATCGACGCCGGACTGAAGTACATGAAGCTCTCCGACGCGTCATTGCTGGAACGGATTGAGCGCGAGCCAAAACTGCTGCGGCTGCCCTTGATTCGGGGAGCGGGCCGCTTGAGCGTCGGTCACGACGAGGACTCCTGGAAGGCAATGCTGGCAGGTGCTTCATAGCTTCCGATTATGCTTTGGCTGTCCGTCATTCGGTTGAGGAATCTGCCAAATGGAACGCGTAGATCCCAATGTTGAAGGTCTAATAAATCGGGACAGTCCACGTTTCCTGTACCGCCGCCCCACTGATTGCCGAATGTCTACAACGGTAAAATTCGTTTGACATTTGCTAGAACACCTGATGACGCCTCTAGCACGTTTGAATTGGAGGTTTTCGTGATCAAGACCTATCTCTTGGTTGTGTTGATGATG
>JANYCV010000359.1 GCA_025360145.1 Acidobacteriaceae bacterium | reverse complement strand
CACAGTAAAAACCTCTTGCCGCTCAAGTGTTACCCGGATATCGCTACCGGCACACGCTGAACACAGTGTGTATCTTTTACCATATAAAGTCAAGTAGAAATTACCATGATAAATGCTTAATATGTCAAACAAAAGCACTTGCCTTTTATCTAAATGGCACGGAACTGGAACTATTTACCTTATCGTGCCGGCGCGCGAGCTTTGGCCTTTGCCGTGCCCAATGCACCGGTGAGGTGATGCGATGTCCTTTGGCTTATATCTGCTTGGGTTTGTGATTTTGATCGTGGGCGTTGGCTACGGTGCTTTTCTGATGCACATGCCAAGTCATTGGATCGTCGTAACGGTTCTTGTGCTGATCGGGCTGGGAGTTCTGACCGGAGTTTCACACACGCGCCAAAAGGACCCGTCCTAGCGTAATGTTCAAGACATAGATAGACAAGCCAGGTTGTGTCTCACCCTAAGGGTTCATCCCAACATCCGCGTTCATCCGCGTTCATCAGCGGCCATTAATCATACGCCGCCCAGTCTTAACTTCCGGCCAACGCAGATGAACGCAGATCTTGCGCCGAACCGCGGCATTCGGCCTGCCCGGCAAATTCGTAGTCACTCCCCCTAGCGGCCCAGAAATTTTTCCAATTTTTCGATTTCCCGTTCAGCCGAGCCCAGGTACTTTTTCATCGCCACAGGATCGCCGGACTTGCCGGCGGTCTCAGCTTCGTTGAGGTAAAGTTCCATCCGCTTTTGCGTGGTGACAATATCGCCGCGCAGATTTAACCCGGATCTCGCCTGCTCTTGCTGAAGCGTCTGCAAGCTTCCCTTAATCGAATTGGCCCGTGTGTCCAGCAGCATTAATAGTTCACGATGCTCCCGGATGGCGGCAGCTTTCCCGTCGTCGGCCCGAATGAAATCAGCCGCCGGTGTCGCGACGGCCGCCGCAGGCTGGCGCTGAGGGACTGCGGCAGAAGCCGGCATCTCACGAATTTGCGCAGCTATTTGGGGTTTCTGCTGCTGCGGCTGGCGGCTTTCGAGAGCGGCCAAGCCCGGTCTGTGCGGAATGGAAACCGCTGCCGCACTCGCGACCGCTGCGGCCCCGCTCGTCTCCATCGGTTTCGTCACTTCGGCACTTTGCGGAACAGAAACGGCCGGAACCGGCGCCGGATTGCTCTGCGGCGGCCTCGACATCGCTACCACCGGAAGACTAGCGGCCCCGCTAGGCTGAAAGAATTTCGGGCCCTGCACCGCTACCAACACTATTGCTCCAATAGCCGCCAGAGATCCAAGAGCCATGTACAATCCGCGATGGCCGCCGGATTTCACCGGCACCGCCTGCACTGCTGCCGCGGGCACCGCCACCAGTGGAGATGCCGTCGGCGCCGCTTGCTGTGCGGGAACCCCAGCCTCCGGTCCCAGATGCAGCGATTGCAGCGCATTCCGAAACGCATCCGCCGATTGAAACCGTTGTGCCGCATCCTTGGCAATCGACATCATGATGATCTCGTTCAGCATCGATGGCAGCCGTGGATCGATCTGCAACGGCGGCACCGGACTGGAAGTCAGATGCGCGGCCATTATGGAAAAATCGCTATCGCCTTTGAACGGCCGGGTTCCGGTCACAATTTCATAAAGCGAAACGCCAAGCGAATAAAGATCGGAACGCGCATCGAGGGTCGCCCCGTTGATTTGCTCGGGCGACATATAGTACAGGGATCCCAGCGTGCGGCCGGTCTGCGTGAGCTTGGGGTCGGCCGTGATTTTCGCGATGCCGAAATCCATCAGCTTCACGATTCCCCCCGGCGTCAGCATCATGTTCGCCGGCTTGATATCCCGGTGAACCACGCCCCTGGCGTGCGCATATGCCAGCGCCGACAGCACCTGCGAAATGTACTCAACACCCTTCTCAATTGAGATGGCGCCTTTGTGCATCTCCTGCTCGATGGTCACGCCTTCGACAAACTCCATCATCATGACGAGTTGATTGTCGATTCGCTGGGCCGTATGCAGACCGGCGATATTCGGATGCGTCAGGCTCGCTTGTACTTTAATCTCGCGAGTGAAACGATCCGCCAGATCGGGATCGCTCTCCAGATTAGGCAGCAGCACTTTCATCGCTTCCAGGCGCTCGGAGATTACATTGCGAACCTTGTATACTTTCCCCATCCCGCCAGCGCCCAGCACGCTGAGGATTTCATAGTCTCCGATGCGCTCTCCAAGCTGGAATGTCATTGCCTACTGCCCGCCCTTGGCAGCGTCGCCTACTTTTGGCTTGTCGGATCCCAAGTATCTTCCCACCGCGGAAAGCTCGTCCACTTCCGTAACCGTCAACTGGCCGAGCGACGTTTCATCGCGCCGAATCACCTTGCCCGTAACCGGATCGCGGATCTCCCGGCCCATTCTCTTCACTTGCAGAACATCGCCCACCTTCACACCCACCTTGCTTCCAATGTTGATGACGATGGTATCGCCGCTGACGTCCGCTACTAACCCATCGAAAACCACCTTGCGCGTCGGAAGCCGTTGAGCGCTGCCATCGAGTTCTCTCGAAAGCTGGTTCACGGCGGCGGTCACGGCCTCTCCCAGAATCGTGTCCGCAAAATTGGAACTCCTCATGTCGTAGGCGCCGCCGGCCGCGCCCGCAACTGAGCCTCCCGAGCCGAGAAGCGCCGTGCCGGAGCGCGAGGACTCCCCCTTACCCGAGGCCACCGCGAGGATCTCGGCTGTATCGGTGCTGATCAGCCGCGCGCTCAGCACCACCACAGCCTTGGAGCTCTTCTTGCCCACGCCGCCGATGCCATACTTACTGGTGATGCCGCCAATGGCGCCGCCGCCGATGTTGGTCTGACGGTCGTCGCGTCCAAACTGCGTGATGCTGCCGACCACGATCGCGTCCACGCCTAAGATACGGCCTAGTTTAGCGGCGGTGTTCGGATCGGTACGGTCGCTGTTGGAAAGATTTTGCTCCGCCATAATCTTGTCGAGGGCCTTGCGCTCGACCACGGAATAGACGTTGCCTTTGACCATCTTCTCCACAAGCAAGTCGGTGATTCCCTTGCCGACATCGTTGTTCGCACCAAACAGTGCGTTCACATTACTTTGAACAGTGGAGTAATCGAAGTTGAGCACGGCAACTCTCCGCTTCTGTTGCGGGAACGCCGGAACAGTAAGAACGGAAGCGAGGAAGAGTACGGTTGAAAGCTTGCGCATCGCGAGGGCTCCTGCCTTTATTACGACCCCATCATTATAGCTATCTCTTCACGCGCGCGTCAGGCCCGTGTTTCGAGAGCCGGAAAATCTGCTACATTTGTAACATGGCTAGATTGTTTTTCCGTTTAACTCGATGATCCCACCCAGAAACTTTCCTCCTCGCCGTCCACGCATCAGAGAAAATGTAAACGAGGCGATTCGCGTGCGCGAAGTTCGCGCAGTTTTCCCTGACGGATCTGTTGAAATTATGCCGACAGCGGCCGCGGTGCGGAAGGCGCAGGAGATGGGGCTTGACCTCATCTTGATTGCGCCAACGGCGGAGCCTCCAGTTGCCAAGGCGATGGACTACGGCCAGTGGCAATACGAAAACAAGAAGAAGCAGCACGAGGCGAAGCGGAAGCAGCATGTGATCCAGGTGAAGGAACTGAAGTTCCGTCCGAACACCGACGATCATGATTACGACTTCAAGAAGAATCACGCGATTCGTTTTCTTGGGGAAGGGAATCGCGTGAAAGCCGTTGTGCAGTTCCGAGGCCGCGAAATCGCTCACGTGGACCTAGGCAAGAAGCTACTGTTGCGCTTCGCGGAAGATCTGATCGGACACGGCACAGTGGAAGGTTCGCCGCGTCTTGAAGGCCGCAACGCACACGTGATCATCAGCCCCGTGAAGACCGAAAAGCCGAAGGACGCTCCGAAAGACAAGCCCGCCGTGCATTAACGGTGCGTAGCTGCGGGTATTTGCCCAGCCGACGCTTGAAGAACCGGACAAGCAGGGCATCTCCGTCTCGGCAGAGCGAATCACATTTCGTTGTCGGTGGAGGTCGAAGTTACATCTCGAGCAGAATCTCGGCGCGCTTCTTGTCGTATTCGGGCTGTGCGATCAAGCCCTTCTTCAGCAGATCGTTGAGTTTTTTTAGACGGTCTTCAATCGTGACCGGCTTCGTCGGCGGAGGGTTCAGAATCT
>JANYCV010000347.1 GCA_025360145.1 Acidobacteriaceae bacterium | reverse complement strand
CTGGCGCTGATGGGCAAAGCGGGGGCCAAGCGCATCCGCCTGTTGGAGAGCCCCTGGAACAACGCCGATCCGCTGGAAGAATACATGATGGAGGCCAACTGGGACACCGGCAGCCTGCTGAACGCGGCGGCGCATGTGGAGATGGAGAACACTAACTTCCTGGGCAACGCGAAGAAGTATTCGGTGTTCACACCTCCGGGCGGCGGGCACATGTTCAAGCAGTATTACCTGAACCATTCCTACGAAGATTGCGACGTGTTCGTTTCCATCGCGAAGTTGAAAGACCATGCGACGGCCGGCATCACACTATCCATGAAGAACTGCTTCGGCATCACGCCCTGCACCATCTACGGCGACGGTGCGGGACGCGATGAGCCAAGCATCAAGCCTTCGGGCGGGCGCGGGTCTGTGATTCACAGCGGCTCGCGGGCGCCTTCAAAGATTGCGCCTCCGGAGAACGATCCGAAGTGTCCGCGCGACGGCGGTTATCGTGTGCCGCGCGTAGTGGCGGATCTGATCGCCGCGCGTCCCATTCATCTGGCGATTATCGACGGCATTGAATCCATGGCGGGTGGCGAAGGCCCGTGGATCGGGGGCGTGGTGCCGGTGAGCCCCGGAGTATTGATTGCGGGGACGAATTGCGTCACGACGGATGCGGTGTCCGCCGCGGTGATGGGTTACGACCCGATGGCCGACCGGGGCCGCGTGCCCTTTGAAACCAGCGACAGCACACTGCGGTTGGCCGAGTTGCACGGAGTGGGTACGCGCGATTTGAAGAGAATTGAAGTGATTGGAACTTCGATTAGCGATGCGAGGTTCGACTTCCGGACGCGGCGCCGGGTGTAGGTGGATCGTGATGATTCGCGATCTGCTTGTTCAAGAAAGCCGCAACGGAATGAGTACTCGAAGGGCGCGGCTGTTTTGGTGGGCGCTTTACCAGCGCGGATATCGAGGGCCTCAAATACCTCCCATCGAGCAGGAAGCATCGCCAGCTTTCATCACCCGGGCGGCCCCTTCTTTCATCGGCCGCTAAACGGTTCACAGAAAACTTCAACTTTTTTCTGAATTGATTCAATAGTTTACAGCCGATCCCTCGCACCACTCGCATGTCCGCTGTGCAAAACTCGAAATCGCAAGGGCAGGCTTCGAGCCGGCTCTTAGCCAGAGGAGGACAAGGAAATGGCAAGTGCGAGACATCTGGCGGTCAACCGCCGGAATGCGAGAGCTCCCGAGCTCCCCGGATTTAGATAAGAGGCGGACGACCCAGCGTGGCGCTAATGAATCTATAGGTTGCCCCCATGCGGCCTGCGGGAGAGCTGACCCGAATCGCTTGCGGGTGCGTTATAGTAGAGATGTCCCCTAAAGATCTTGGCCGACCCGTCGATGAGATCTTTGGTACCATCAGCTTTTCGCTTGCGCTTTCTGCGAACGGAGCTATACTTTTGAAAAGCGTAAAGTACGTTATTTTGAAACTGTCGATGGCGGGAAGCATCAACTTAAGTGAGGAATGAAGTAATGAGTAATGAAGGAGAGCAAAATGCAGACACTTAGCCGATTCAGAGCCAAGTATGACGGGGCTGATCCCTAAGGTAGCCACCTTGGCGAACATCTATAGCACAGCCATCGACTTGGCTGCGCTATTTCCATTTACGTGCTACTTCCTCCAGTTCCGTTGCAAAGCGAGGGGCTTGCCGGTTCACCCTATGCTGACCAACCCAGAACTCGTAGTCGTACCAATACCGCAAGACGATGGTCCGAAAAAAACGCTTAAGCACTTCTTCGTCCACTGAGCCTAAGTTGATTGCTACCGCCATCTCCTCGTAGAAATTAAAAATTTCTACAACGACTGTCCGCTTCTTCAAGTCGCTGTTTATGTCGACTGCACGCTCCTGAGGCGAGCGTTTTTCAAGGGCTTCGTGGATTTCCCGCCATTGGGTCTTTATGTCAAAGTACGAGGGAGAATTCCATCGCTCAATAAACTTCGACGAAGCCGCGCTAAGCTTTTCCTCGTTTCCCTGCCTTAAGTTTTGGGCCGTGTAGATGACGGTGCACAGTGCGATCATCGCACCAAACAGCGAAGATCCGTAGGTGATAACCGATCTTATATCTGGACTAGCCTTGGAATAGCCGAACGCCAAGCCCACCGCAAGAATCACCATCACGCTTGCATAGGTCGCAACGTGGCCGATGCTGAACTGTACCGAGATTAATCCCTTTGGGGTTTTCAAGTCTTCCTCCTGTGAGGTTTGTCTTAGGATATCCGCAACTTTTGCAAAATGCAATTTATATAGTCCGTGCGAGGGCCTGAGGGAGTCCATCCGATATCTCCCCAACAAAATGGACACTGATTCAGGCGAGTTTCGTTGGCAGCTTCTTGGCTCGTGCCTTTATGTAGTCCGTCCCGTCCTTGATCCATGGTCACGTTCGGCAGGGCTATAACGGTTTTAGTTATACTCATTGCGCTCGTCGATCATAGGGCAATTGTACGTAGTCCCTTAAGCGGGCTGCGCCTTGCGCAGAACACGGGATGTCAGGTCGTAGGCGCTTCCAGGAAGTCACGCTAGAGCGTACACGCGCCTACCAGAACGTCCACTCTGCCTCCGAAGTGGGCTAGAGGTTGTGATCGGACAGCAGGCAGCCCCGCAGCTTGGAGCAAATCCTGATCTAGCTTCACGACAGTGGCCCGCTGCAAATTCCAGGGTGGATGTTTTACATCTGCGTTGAGAATGCGCTTGCGCCGTTGCGCATAGAGGCGGTAGCGGGCAGTGAGAAATATCTCCAACTCGCTCGGCTGCGCGATGGCGTCGCCGATCTCCACTTCTATGTCGCAGCGGCCCAGTGCGCTGAAGCGGCGCCGGCTGGAATACCGTACTATTTTCCCATTGCAAGCGACGCTCATCCGCGCCCAGAAGTACGGAAGCGCATAAGCGGCGCGTGCGCCGATCACCGCAGGCAGCCTCGCGGCATCGAGCGAGAAAAACCAAACGCCCGGAACGCCGTTATGGTCCACCACATAGGTTCGAACATTTGTTTCCGCGAAACTGGACAACCAAGGCACCGCAGGCGCGTTCGGCAGCGTCAGATCGTCGATGACGAATGGCACCAGTCCGACCCATGCCACACCGTCGTACAGGTGGAGATGAAGCCCGTCGGGGATGAAAGGCTGAACGATAGAAGCATCCAGAGGCCAATGCAGGAAAGTGAGATCGCGCCAAGTTTGGCGCATCACCGGCGGTCCGGTCATTTCCGGAACCCAGCCATCGCTTTCATTATCTCCGCACCGTAAAGCTCCGCCTTCCGCTCCCCGATCCCGGTCACATGCAGCAGCTCACTCAGGTCGCCCGGTTCCCTGCGGCACAAATCCAGCAGCGTGGTGTCGTGCAAAATCATGAACGCGGGAATGCCGCGCGCCTGAGCCAAATCGCGCCGCCACTTTTTCATGTGCGCAATCAGACCTTCGTCGCTATCCTTCAACGGCCTTGCAGAACGCACCGGCGCTGGCACTGGCGCAATCGAAATCTTTGTGCGCACCGGTGCTTTTCCGCTGAACCAACCCGGCACCGACTGGCAGACATCGCACATCCCGCATTGTTCCCACTTCGGCGTCTCCCCGAAGTGCATGCAGATCTGATGATGCCGGCACTGCTCCGATTCCACATAGCGCCGGATGATGCGATAGCGATCCCAAGCATTGTCTCGTTCGCGCGAATCCTGCACTTGCTGGGTGAAATGCGCGAGCAACCCCGCGTCTTTCTTCTGCCACAGCAGCGCGCAGTCGGCCGGAAGTCCGTCGCGTCCGGCGCGCCCCGCTTCCTGGTAATACTGCTCAATCGACTTCGGCATCGAGAGATGAATCACCGTTCGCACCGAGGGTTTGTTGATGCCCAGCCCAAACGCCAGCGTGCCCACCAGCACCGGCACTTCTTCCGACATCCACAGTTCCTGATTCCGCTGCCGCAGCGAGTTCTCCATCTTGCCGTGATAAGCAATCGCCGGAATTCCATTCGACTTCAGAAATTCCACGGTCGACTCCACGCTCTTGATCGTCGGTGCGTAAACGATTGCATTGCTGCCCGCATGTTCCGCCAGCGCCGCCAGCAACAGCTTCGGCTGCGTTTTGGAATCGCACAACTTCACCAGGTACCGCAAATTGGGGCGATGGAAACTGAGAATGTACTTGTGCGGCTGATGGAGTTTGAGCTGTTGCAGAATATCGTGCCGCACCTGTTTGGTGGCGCTGGCCGTAAACGCGGCGATGGGCTTATCCGGAAATAGATCGCGCAGCCGGCTCAGTTGGCGGTATTCCGGGCGGAACTCGTGGCCCCATTCCGAGATGCAATGCGCTTCGTCGATGGCGAAGAACGAAACCGGAACGCGGGACAGCCAGTCGATGGTGTCCTGCCTCGCCAGCCGTTCGGGCGAGAGATAAAGCAAGCGGTACGCGCCCTGCATCGCGGATCGGATAATGCTGGATTGCTCGGCCTGGGTGAACGTGCTGTTCAGGATTGCGGCCGGAATTCCCATCTGCGCCAGGTGCGCCGCCTGATCCTGCATCAACGCAATCAACGGCGAGACGACGATCGCGGTGCCATCGGTTGCGGCCGCGGGCAACTGGTAGCAAAGCGATTTTCCTCCACCCGTTGGCATCACCACCGCCACATCGTTGCCCGAAAGAATACTGGTGACAATTCGTTCCTGCATGGGCCGAAAATCGTCGTAACCCCAATAGCGGCGCAGTGCGGCAAGCAGGTCGGCTTGTTGAATCAAGATATAATTGTCGCATCATGAACAGCAGACGGGACGCTTTGAAGGCGCTGATCGTAGCCGCAGCCGCGTCGCAGGCGGTATATGCGCAGCATGAACACGGAGCTGCGGATCTGGTCCAGATGAAGAAGACGGCCAAGCCCGCCGCTTTCAGCACAGAGCAACTGGCACTCACGGCGGTGTTGGTAGACCTGATCATTCCGCGCTCAGATACCCCGGGCGCGTCCGATGCCGGAGTGCCTATGATTCTGGACGCAGTAGCGGCGAAGAACGCCGCGTTCAAGAAGCAATGGCTGGCTGGGCTGCAGTGGTTAAACCAGGGCCGCAATTTCCGGTCGCTGGCTCACGAACACCAAGTGGCCATTTTAACGCCGGCGAGTATGGAGACGGCGAGCGCGGGCGGCAAGTTTTTCAAGCTGGCGAAAGATGTCACCATTGACGCCTACTACAGCACGCGCGAAGGGCTGATGACGGAACTCGGCTGGCACGGCAACACGTTTCTGAAAGAATTCAAGGGCTGCACACACCCGGAGCATCAGGTTTAATATGCAGATCAAAAAGAGTCCCGAAGTTCACGACGTACTGATCATCGGCAGCGGCGCATCGGGTGGTATGGCTGCCTGGAACCTGACGCGCAAGGGCGTGAACGTCCTGATGGTGGATGCAGGAACGAAGTTCAATCGCGCACAGTTCTGGTCGCATGTGAAACCGTGGGAAGACCGTTCGCGGCGCGCCGCCGGGATGGAGCCGCCAAAGTTTTACGTGGACACAAAAGAGCAGCCGTTCACCTACGACAAGGGCAATCCGTTCGACCTGATGCGTGTGTGGGGCCGCGGCGGAAAAACGAATGTATGGGGCCGTGTTGCACTGCGTTATTCGGATGTCGACTTCGCGGGACCGGAGCGCGATGGATGGGAGATTCCCTGGCCCATCCGGTACAAGGACATCGCGCCTTACTACGATCAAGTAGACCAGTTGATCGGCGTCTGCGGCGGCGACGACGATCAGGACTCGCTGCCTGGAAGCAAGTTCCATCTGCCACCGGCGGCGCCCCGGTGCGGCGAGCGGTTGATGCAGAAGGCCGCGAAGGACATCGGAATTTCGCTGGTGAGCGGTCGCCGTGCCGTGCTTACGAAAGAGCACAACGGACGCGCTCCGTGCCACTATTGCGGTGCTTGCGGAAAAGGCTGCGACATCGGCGCATTCTTCAACTCATCCGATTATCTGATAGAGCCCGCGCTGCTGACTAATCGTCTGCGCGTTCTGGATAACGCCGTGGTGGCGCGAGTGCTGGTGGACGACAAGGGCCGCGCGAACGGCGTGCAATACTACGACCGCTTCACCAGGGAAGAGCACAAGGTTTTCGCCAAGCGGGTAATCGTGGCCGCTTCTTGCATCGATTCCACGCGCATTCTCTTAAATTCGAAGTCGACCTCTTATCCGAACGGAATCGGAAATTCTTCAGACGTGATCGGCCGGTATCTGAGCGAGCAGGTTCGTTTCCACATGTTCGGTTTTGTGCCGGAGCTGATGGGGGCCGCCACACAGAATGACGACGGCATCGGCGGCGAGCACATCTACATGCCGCGCTTTAATCATCGCGATGGGCGCAAGCGCGACTATCTGCGCGGATTTGGCTCGCAGTTCTGGAACACCGGCGCGCAGGCCAACGCTTCGTTCGCGAAACAGCTTCCGGGTTTCGGTCTCGACTTAAAGCAGTCCATCAAGAAGCGATATCCGGCGCTGGTAGCGCTGCATCCCTATGGCGAAGTGCTGCCGCAGAAGACGAACCGGGTGACGGTGGATGGGTCGCCGCCGGATCAATACGGCGTGCCGATCGCGAAGATCTCCTACAATATCGGCGAGAACGAACGCAAGATGGTGGCCGACATGTACGATACTGCCGAGGCGATTTTGAGATCCGCCAAGGCGGAAATCATGCCGTTCAAGCGCGGCAGCACGGACATCAACGGCAGCGCGATTCATGAGCATGGAACATGCCGGATGGGAGCGGACCCGAAGCTTTCGGCTCTCAACGGATTCTGCCAGTCGCACGATGTACCGAATCTGTTTGTAGTGGACGGCGCGGCATTCACAACGGCAAGCGAGAAGAATCCGACGTTGACCATTCTGGCGCTGGCGTGGCGCGCAACCGACTATATGGCCGGGGAGATCAAGGCCGGACGGATTTAAGAATCACAGAAGCTGAAGGCCGGCGTGCTTTGCGAAATGGCGGAAGTCTTTGTCGCGCGTGATCAAGGGGATATCGTTGTCGATGCAGATTTGCGCGATCAGCGTATCCGCAAGTCTGGGCTTCAGCCGCTTCGCAATGAGCAAGGCGCGAAGTTTTCCGGCCCGTTCCCAGTACCCGGCTTGAAGCTCCATCAGCGTGACGGAGCAAAGATCCGCTTCGTCTTGCGCTTCGAGAGAGGGATCGCTGAGAAGTTCGGAGAGCACTACTGGAGCCATGACCACCGCACCGTGAATCACAGCGTGGTCGAGTATTTCGACATCCTGTCCCTCGTCCCCGGACAGATACGCGATCCAGCAGTTGGAATCGGCGCAGATCAATCCCGGTCTTTCCTCATCTCATTGATGTTGATGGAGAACCGGACTTTCCCGCGCCTCAACCGCAGCCGCTTAAGAGCTTCAGAGGCCACGATGCCTTCCAGCCCTTTTCTGATTGCTGGAGTGATACCGAGACCGATACTCTGTGTGGCATCCGCAAGCAAGCGTTTCGGCAACATCACCGTTACTTTCTGCAATTCTTCTTTCTGTAAGATCATACCGGAATGATACCATACAACCATACGGCGTCAAACACCAGCTTCCAGGTCGTGTAGCAGTGCCAGCATTTTGACTCCAGCTTCCGGCTTGCCGCCGAAGCGGATCTCGTTGTAGGCGCCCGTCAGCTTCTCAACGATCGCCGCAGTACCGGCATCGGGCAAAATGCGCGCGAACTCCATCGGCGTCAACCAGGCGGGTTTCTCAAAGCCGCGGCTCTTCAGAATCGCAAGCATTCGCCCGTAGAGAATCGACGCATCGCCGGCGCCCACTTGGCCGCGGCGGATTCGCATTACCCGGCGCTGAGTGACCCACCATCGCCAACAAGCCGGGCCGTAGAGAAACAGCGCTACGGCGATGGCGATGATGCCCGCGCCGATTGCAATCCACCGCTGCAGAACCCGCGGATTGAACTCCGTGCGAAACCAAATGGCGAGACGCTCGAACCAATTGCTCCGCGCCATGCGTGTACTGCTCTCCACATGGGCTGCTAGATTCAACTGGCGCTCCAGGTTGTAGTTGAGCACCCACTCTTCCCAAAACGTTTCCGCCGCATCGAGATACAGACCCAACCGCGGCCACATACCCGCCAACGTCTGATTCTGATTCGGCGGCGTGGGATCGTACGTCGTCCATCCAGAGTCCGGAATATATGCCTCTACCCAACTGTGCGCGTCCGTGCCGCGGATGATCTGCCAGCCGGTCATTGGATTGAAGACGCCGCTTTGAAACCCGGTGACGACCCTAGACGGAATTCCCATGGTTCGCAGCATTACGGCCATGGCCGACGCGAAATATTCGCAATGCCCCTGGCGCCGCACGAACAGGAAATGAGCCAGCGGATCGGCCACCGGTTCGCTGAGAAGCTGCAGCGTGTAGCCGTAGTTCGTTTGCAAGTGATGTTCCAGCGCTTTCGCCCGATCGGCATCGGATCGTAGGCCAGCCGTCACGTCCCGCGCAAGCAGCGCAATTTTCGGATCGTACGGCGGCAACCGGAGATACGAATTCCGAACCAGCGGCCCAAGAGGTTCGGCATCGGAATCCACCAGACGGCTGTAGCCGAAGTAGTGTATGCCGTCGGTTGCGCCAAGGCCCGTGCGGAAACTGTCGGTAGAATTTCGGAGGATCGACGGCAACTCCGTGCGCAGAAACTCGGGAACGCCGGTGAAGAACAGCGCGTCGGAATCAATCGCCTTCACGTTCACTTCGTAGCTGATGTAACCGCCGGCGCGGCGCGGCTGCCGGCGCTCGCCCAACATCACCAGCCCGTTGGAGGCGCGCAGAACCTCTCCCGGAACCGGACGATTGAACCAGCGCCGTCCGTCGAAATCTCCCATGGCCGCGCCGCGCCACTTCAGCGCCGTGGGCCGCTCCGGGCCTTCCACGCGAATGTGCATCACGGTGTTTGAGTGCCTCTGAATCTCGCCGATCTGCCCCAGCGTCACTTCATTCGAAAACCCGGGCAAATGGTAGCGCTGCGGAACCAGATGCTGAAAGGCGGCGCGCGCGGTTCGCGGCAATAGGAAAAAGAGGCCGCCGGTCATCAGCAGAATCCCGGTCGCCGTTACACAGGTTAAGGCAGCCAGGCGCCAGTGAAACAGCCGCATGGTTCCGCGTACCTGACGCGCCGGCAACTGGCTGGAACGCCGGATTTCCGAACTGGAAAATGTAGCGACTCCGAAGACCAGAAAGAATGCCAGGAACACGAAAAAGCTAAGATTCGCGGACAGAATGGAAGCCGCCAACAGTTCCAGGAACGCGATGATCTTGACGAAGACGTAATCCCGATTGGTGCGCGCCGAGAGAATCCGAAGCACTGCCAGATAGCACAGCAGGTGGACCGTAGCGGGGATGAACTCCCGCGAAATATATAAATAGTCCAGCGGGAAAAAGCCAATGTACAGTAGCGTAATGGCGTTGATCCATCGGGCGGAAAACTGGAACCGCACCACACCAGCGACCAGAAGCGCGCGGAGAATCAACCCCGCGCCGGTCAGAAGTGTAGTCGGCAGATCCAGGTAGCCGGAGCCCGCCACCGCGAGATACCCGCTAGTCAGGAGGCCGAGCAGTGAGAACTCGAAGAAGCGTTCTACACGGTCCATACTCCAATTCTAACGGGCTGTTGAAAAACCTAGACGGCTACTAACTCCGGTGCAGCGACTTTCACCGTCTCCGGCAGTGGTTGGAATTTCACCGAGACCAGCTTTGAGACGCCCTGTTCCTGCATAGTTACACCGTACAGCGCCTGCGCCGACTCCATGGTCCGCTTGGCATGCGTGATGACAATGAACTGCGTCTGGTGCGACATGTCTTTGATAAGCCGCGTGAGGCGCTCGATGTTGGCTTCGTCGAGCGGTGCGTCCACCTCATCCAAAATACAGAACGGGCTGGGTGAGTAACGGAAGATGGCCATCAGCAGCGCCATGGCCGTGAGGGCGCGCTCGCCGCCGGACAGCAGCAGCACGCTTTGCAGCTTCTTTCCAGGAGGCGAAGCGACAATATCAATACCCGATTCAAAGAGATTGGCTTCATCGTTCAAGCGCATCTCGCCGACGCCGCCGCCGAACAATGTCTTGAACATCTCACGGAAGTGCCCGTTGATAATTTCGAAAGCTTCAGCGAACCGCTTACGCGATTCGGCATCGATTTCGTGGATCGCCTTCTCGGTATCGCGAATCGAGTCGAGCAGATCCTGGCGCTGCGCGTTCAAAAAGTCGTACCGCTGCTGGGCTTCTTCAAACTCCTGAAGCGCCTGCGTATTCACCGGACCCAGCGCTTCAATCCGCGCCCGCACTTCCTGGTAACGCTGCTCCGCTTCCGCCAGCCCGGCTTCGTCCAGCACTGTCTCTTCCGATTGCGCCATCTCATCCAGGCTGGCGTTCAGTTCCTTCCGGCAGGTCTCTTCCAGGTACTTCATTTCGGACTGGCGCTTCACCAGCTCCAACTCAACCAGCGAACGCTTTTCAGCAGCCGCCTGCACTTCCAAACGGAACTGCCGCAGCAAATCCTCCGCAGCTTGAAGCGCACCGCGAAGCCCTGCTTCCTGCGCCGCCATTTCAGCTACAGTCGATTCACTCTGCGCAATCTGCCCGGCCAGCTTAGAGGCCCGTGCATCCAATTCAATGTTGTCAGACAGCAGCCGCGCCCTCTCTACACCCATCCTCTCCATCTCACGGGTGAGTTCCTGACGCCGGTGCGCCACATCGCGAACCTGATTTTCCACGCGCATCCGCGCGGCTTGTTCAGACCGGCGGCGTTCTTCAAATCCGGCGAGATCCACACGCAGAGCGGCATGTTCTTCACCGGTGCTAACGGATTGCTGCCGGAATTCTTCGAGCGATGCCCTGGCATCGGCCAGTGCCTGTTCCTGTTCCGCACGGCCGCTTTCTTTCGCGGCGACAGCCTGTCCGGTCTCCTCACGCCTGGCCCGCGAACGCTCATTTTCCTGCGTGAGCCGTTGCAGTTCCAGCCGTGCGACCGATAACCGCGAGTTGGCGCGGGAAAACTCTTCGCCCATCTTGCGCGTTTCATGGTCGATGGCAAGCGCGTCCTTCTCCTGCGTCTGCTGCATGCCGCGAAGCCGTTCCATGTCTTCCGTAAGCCGCGCGATGTCGTCTTCCAGATCCCGCAGCAGCGATTGCGTTCGATCGAACTCGCTCTGGCTGGTTTGCAACTGCGCGCTGATCTCTCGCAGTTCGCGCTTCAGCCCAAGCGGACCACTGCCCGTCTTCTTACCGCCGCTGACAGCGTGTCCGTGATAGCAGATGCCATCGGGAAGCAGGAAGTAGATGTCCGGATACTGCAGCGCCAGACGCTGAGCCGCCGCGCGATCCTCAGCCAGGAAGCAACGCGCGACGCGCGGCAGCAATTCGGCTGAGGCATGGCTCAGCCCGTTGGTTAGCCGCAGCACACCGCTCAACCGGCCGATGATTCCCGTCTCGGCACCAGGCACCGGCTCCGGCAGCGGGGCTTTCGCCAGGCTCTCTGCAGGTGAGGTTTGAACCTGCGAAGCTTCAACCTGGGTGGGATGAACCAGAAACGTGGCGCGGCCATCCAAGTCGCCGCGCATCAAATCGATGCCGCAATCCGCCTGGCTCCAGTCCTTCACTACAACGTATTCCAGTTCTTCGTGCAGGAACTCTTCGGTGGCCTTTTCGTAGGCGGTGTCCACTTCGACAAAATCCGCGAGCACGCCGGCAGGCTTCAAATCCTGTGCCACGTCATTCATCCGGCCCAGACATTTGATGAACACTCCCGGAAACAATAAAGTATAGAGTGAAAGAAAATGGGACATGCTGTTAACGAGCCACTTCTCGCTCGGAGTGAAGTTTTTTCTCAGTACAGTCTGCTTCTTGTCTGTGCGATTTGTTTTCTTTGATTGA
>JANYCV010000561.1 GCA_025360145.1 Acidobacteriaceae bacterium | reverse complement strand
CGATTCCGGCGGGCATCGCGGTTGGAATCGTGACCGGTTGCTTCTGGGGCTTCGTCAACGGCATGCTGACCACGCGGCTGCGCATCAATCCGTTCATTGTGACGTTGGGAACGCTGGGCATTGTGCGCGGACTGACGCTGATTATTTCAAACGGACTGCCGGTGCACCAGATCCCGCAGAGCTTTTCTTTTCTGGGCGAGGGCACCGTACTGGGCGTGCCATTCGTGTTGTGGGTGCTGCTGGCTTGCGCCGGGGCGATGCACGTGATCATGGAGCACACGCGGCTGGGGCGTTATGCGTTTGCCATCGGCAGCAATCCAGATGCGGCGTTTTATGCGGGCATTCCGGTGGCGTTTCATGTGACGGCGGTTTATGCGATCGGCGGCGCGCTGACGGGCCTGGCGGGGATGATCGAAGCTTCGCGGCTGATGACCGGGCAACCGACCGCGGGCCAGGGCTACGAGTTGCAGGCGATTGCCGCGGTGGTGATAGGCGGCGGCAGTCTTCGCGGCGGCGAGGGCAGCGTGATCGGGACCTTGGTGGGCGCGTTTATCATGGGCCTGCTTTCAAATGGCAGCGATCTGCTGGGGATCAGCCCGTACTTACAACAGGCAATTATCGGCGCCGTGATTATTCTGGCGGTAAGCGTGGATGAACTGCGGAAACGAAAGCTTTCCAGTTAATCGATCAAGCCGTTCCGCACCGCGAACCGCACCAGTTCCCCGGTGCTATGCAGATTCAACTTCTCCATAATCCGGCCGCGGTGCGCATCCACGGTATAAACACTCAACTTCAACTCGTTCGCGACGTCCTTATTTGTTTTGCCCACCGCGATCATCTGCAAGACCTCGCGTTCGCGGCTGGTAAGCAAATCCAGCGGCGCAGTCACGTGCTTGCGGTAGTCCGTCAACACCGCATCGGAAACGGCCGGGCTTAGATACCCTTCGCCCTTCGCCACGGCCCTCACCGCTGCGAGAAGATCGCTGTCTATGGAATCTTTGAGCAGATAGCCGCGTGCGCCGGCGCGCAGAATTTCCCGCACATACACCGAGTCCTTATGCATGCTCAGCGCCAGAATCCGGCTGCGGGGCAGCGCCGCGATAATCTTGCGGGTTGCCTCAATGCCGTTCAGCTCCGGCATCGCCACATCCATCACGATCACGTCGGGCAGCAGCTTCTCCGTCATCTCCACCGCTTCCTTTCCGTTGCCCGCCTCGCCGATGATTTGCATATCCGGCTGCGAACTCAAAATCATACGGAAGCCCTGGCGGACCATTGCGTGGTCGTCAGCTAACAAGATGCGGATCATCTACAACCCGCTCGCCGTGCATCGGCACCCAAATATCAATCCGAACCCCCGATCCTTTTTCCGATTGCACCCGCAATTCCCCACCGGTGCTGCGCGCCCTCGCCCGCATCCCAATCATACCCAGACCGGTCGATCCGGGGGAGTGGCCTGGTTCGAGTCCGCGTCCGTTGTCGTTCAGAAACATGTGCAGCTTGCCGTTCGCGGCGTGGAGTTCCAGACCCACATGCGTCGCTCCGGAATGCCGCGCAATGTTCGTGAGAGCCTCCTGCGCGATGCGGAATAGATGCGTCTCCGTCTCGTCCTGCAAACGTCCGTCGAAGTCGGATTTGTACTCCACATCGATCCCGGTGCGATCCGTGAATCCCTCGCTGAGAAAACGGAGTGCCGCATCCAAACCAAAGTCGTCCAGGATCACGGGCCGCAGCAGTTGCGAGAGTTCGCGGACGTTGCGAATCGCTTCATCCACAAGCTGGCGCGCATCATCCAAACGGCGGCGGTCAAACGCCCCGCTATGGTCTATCGCCAGCAGATTCGCCTTCACCGCGGTCAAGGACTGTCCGAGTTCATCATGCAATTCGTGCGAAAAACGCCGTGCGGTAGTTTCCTGGTTCTCCAGCATGTGCCAGGAAACACGGCTGAGCTCGTTCGCTTGCTCCTCCATCTGCCGGAATAGGCCCGCGGTCATCTTAACTGTGAGCACCGCGCAGAGCAGGGCCAACAATAGCGAGGAACCAAGCAACCCAATCGATTCCTTCACCAGTTCCGTCGACCGGCTCTCAATTTTGTTTTGCGCCGCCGATGCTTTCCTGTATCCGGACGAGAGCAACTTCGCCGTCACCGCAATCACCTCCTGGTGCCTGCGCAGCAAATCGGCGGAAGCGAATGATTCCGTATCTTCTTCGTCCAGAAGACGGCGGACCTCGTTTGAGAAGCCGGAGGTTGCGCTTTGCAGATCCCGCCAGGTTTGCTCTTCCGGCGTGCCTCGGGCGTCACGCTCAATTTTCTCGATG
>JANYCV010000336.1 GCA_025360145.1 Acidobacteriaceae bacterium | reverse complement strand
CCTTCGGCACCGGCGAGCGCGGCGAACGCCAGCAGTACAACGGCGGTTGGGGTGAAGTGCGCCGCCGGGACGGGACTATTATTAAGCAATAGCGGGCCGATGAGCTTCGACGACTACAAGGCGGTGCTGTATCGAAACCAGTCCGGCGGATGGGTCGCGGAAGTCCCAGCCATTCCCGGATGCCACGCGCTCATGCCGGCTCGGGAAGAGGCCCTGATTGAGCTCGCTGCCATATTTCAGCTGATTTCGGAAGAGTACGAGGAACGGAATCAGCCTTTACCCTCCGACACAACTGAAATCGTGCATGCCTAGCGACCGGGCCAATGAGAACCCCGGTTGGGGCATCGAGATCGACGAGAAGGCAGCCGCGAGGTATCCCTTTGGCACCTGTGAGCGCGGCGAACCACAGCAGTCCAACGGCGGTTCGGGCGAAATGCGCCGCCGGGACGGGTCCATCATTAAACTATAGCCATCAAGCAATAGCCCGTGCGAAACTCAAATTAGGGCACCCACATATTTGACCGGCCAGATCGTTAAACGTGTTGCCATACAAACATTTTAGGCCCAGAAGGTTCGATCGCCGTAGAATTGGATGGAGTTGCGCTCCCTGAGATCGCTGCGATCCAAAACGCTCAGGAAAGGGCAAATTCGACGGAAGATGATAAACGCCGACAAACCGCATCTGTGGAAGAATGACGTTGCCGCTTCGGTGGACATGTACAATAACTGGTTTATGAAGTTCGCACCTAAGACGTATCGGGACAAGCGGGCGGAAGTGACCAAGCATGTTCGAACGGGGCTGCTCAAGACTGAAGATCTAGAGAACATAACCACGACCGTGCTGCAAGCGAACCCCGGCATCTTGCCGATGCTCCGGATGTCCACTTGCCCACCGCTGGCGAGAGATCGTCTTATTGGGCTCGCTTACGCCGATAAGAACGTCGTGCTGCGCATGGAAGAAGGGGCGTGTCCACTTCGCATCTCGGCTGTCGATCTTGGTCGGAACCTTGAGCGAATTGCCGGAACGCTCACCAAGCTGCTTGACCAAGACATTTTTCCGTGGTTGGCTGCGAAAAAAAAGGCAACGACAAGGGAGCGGGCTCGTGCTTCGACCATTATTGCCGATAGGATGTGTGGAGCGCAGTCGGACCCGATCATCAGGAATGCTCAAGAGGCACGGCAACTGAAGCTGATCTCGGACTACTTGACTGCTAAGTGCTACGTGCAGAAGAACCATCCGTCGTCCAAACCGATTACAGACATGCCGCACGGCACATTCGGCCTCAGGATGGGCGTCGTTGGGATTCAGTTGGATCGGAGCGGCAACGAGAAAAAGGTCAACATCCCGGTTGATGTGGTCATTCAGCCTCACGAGCCAAGACGTCATCGTGCGCCGATTTTGATCGAGTGCAAGTCCGCGGGTGATTTCACCAACGTCAACAAGCGCCGAAAAGAAGAGGCAGCCAAGATAGCTCAGATCCACAACGCACCGGATACCGGGGAAGCCGAGTTCATTCTGTTCCTCTGCGGCTATTTCGACGGCCAATATCTCGGCTACGAGGCTTTTGAGGGCATCGACTGGATTTGGGAACATCGAATAGAGGACATGGATCAGTTAGGACTGTAGACTATGACCGATCTGCTTTCAATCGAAGAACGGCGTCTGTTTGAGCAGCAGCGGTTGGACCGCCTGAAGTCTGCCGACGAGCGGAACGAGTGGGGGCAGTTTGCGACTCCTCCTTCGCTTGCAATTGATATTTTACGGCTTGCTGAGAGCCTCTGGATAGGCGAAGAGAAAATCCGCTTTTTGGACCCGGCCATTGGAACGGGTTCGTTCTACTCCGCGTTGCTGAAGGTGTTCAGATCGGAGCGCATTGCGGCTGCACACGGAATCGAACTGGACCCTGTTTTTGCGGAAGCTGCGGCTTCGCTGTGGGAGGGAACGGGTCTTTCCGTCGCCAACGCTGACTTCACGACGCAACGTCCTCCGCAGATAGCAAAATACAATCTGCTAGTCTCCAATCCTCCGTACGTGCGCCACCACCACATGACAGCAGAGTACAAGTCCGCTCTCAAAGTGAGCATTCTTGAAAGAGTTGGGATCAAAACCAGTGGACTCGCCGGCCTCTACGCCTCGTTCCTCCTCCTGTGCGACTCGTGGCTTAAACCGGGCGCATTGAGTATCTGGCTGATTCCCTCGGAGTTCATGGATGTGAACTACGGGGATGCGGTTCGAGACTACCTGACCTCCAGAGTCGAACTGCTCCGCATCCATCGGTTCTGTCCTTCCGATGTCCAGTTCTCGGATGCTCTCGTGTCTTCGGCAGTAGTCGTGTTCCGTAAAAACAGACCCAAGTGCGATGCAGCCGTCGAGATGTCGTTTGGCGGCTCACTTCTGTCCGCAGCGGAATCGGCCTTTGTTCCGATCTGCACGCTGAAGGAATCGAAGAAGTGGAGCGGATTCCCAAGCCGACGCTCTCAAGGGAGCAACGGTTATACTGGAATGCGCCTCGGTGACTTTTTTGGCATCAAGCGGGGATTGGCGACGGGATCGAACCGTTTTTTCATTATGGAAACGACGGAAGCAGAACGGGCGGGTATTCCGAAGGAGTTTCAGCGGTCGATTCTCCCAGGCCCGAGACATGTGTCCGTGGACATCATCGAACGAGATGCAGACGGATATCCGCTCCTCTCACCACGGCTTACACTCATCGACTGCTCACTTTCCGAAGAAGAGATCAAGATGCGGCATCCTTTTTTTTGGAAGTACCTCGAAAACGGGAAGACCACCGGGATTCACGAAACATATCTCGCCAGCAAACGGCGGCCTTGGTACTCGCAGGAAAAGCGCCCCCCCCCTCCTTTCGTATGCACGTACATGGGCCGCACCAGGAATGGGAAGAAGCCGTTTCGAGTGATCTGGAACAAGTCAAATGCCACTGCCGCCAACGTCTACCTTCTTCTTTATCCGAAACCCGCTCTGGCAGCGGCGTTGAGCGCAGAGCCAGAGCTTTACTCGATGGTGTTCGACCACCTGCAAAGCATTGAAGCCGACACATTCGTTGACGAAGGGCGAGTGTATGGCGGTGGGTTGCACAAGATGGAGCCGAAAGAATTGGAGCGAGTCCCTCTCCAAGGTCTCGCTGATATGCTCAACGCATCTAAGGCCTACAAGGGACAGATGGCGCTACTGTTCGACGCAAGCTAGTATCCTGCCGGAATGAAAACGTTTTCGACCAAGAAGCACTAACTCATAGACCATGCAATGTTGGTAGGCTATTGATTCTACGTTCAAGAAATTCTATCTCCGTACCGCCGTTTCCACAATTTCCAACCCTTCCACCCGTTTTTAGGGCAGAATTAAACTAAGCGGAAGATCATGGACCATCGGATCGATACGGACGACCCCACATCGGAGTTAAAAGCTGCCATTGCCGCCGCCCAGGCCCTCGCGCGCGAGCAACTGGTCGCCGTCTGGCAGCTTCATGTCGACCGCGTCCGTGAGCAGCTCGAAGCCGGCTGGCACGAACAAATAGACCAGATCTTCCAGGAGCGCTTCTCTGAGATCACAGCTCAGTTGGAGGCGGACTTCGAGACCGCCGTGGCCACCCGTTCGCGCGACTTGGCGGATAAAGCGTCCCACCTCGCCCGCACCGCCGCCCAGCGCGAACTCACCGCTCAGTTGAACCAGACGGCCAGGCGATTGGAGCGGGCCGAAAATAGAGAGGTCTGGATCAGGACGCTCCTTGAAGCAACTAACGGCTTTTGTGCGCGCGCCGCACTCTTCGCCATTACCGGAAAGAATCTTCGCTATGAGGGCGGCAAGGGAATCGGCGGCGACGGCAATGTGCTCGAAGCCGAAATCCCCATCGCCACCGCACCGGCCTTTCAGACCGCGGCCGACTCTCTCGATACCGTGATTGCCATTGGCACCAGCGGCGAACTTTCCGGCGTCGCCGCCGACTTTCTGGGCGACCCGTCCGGCAAAAAGATTTACCTTTTTCCACTTCTGGTCCGTCAACAGGCTGTGGCGATCTTGTACGCGGAACCAGGCGATGAAGCCGATACGGAGCCGGTGGATGTCAGCGCCCTCGAACTGCTCTGTCTGCTGGCCGCCAATTCCATCGAGACCACCGAACAGGTCACCATTCAGCCGCAGTCCGAGGTGAATACGGGTCTCATCCGTATCTCCGGCATCGAAGAGCCGCGCGCTCACTTGCTGCCCGGCGCACCGCCGCAGGACGAGCAGGCCCACATCCGCGCGCGCCGCTTTGCCCGTACCAACACCGCTGAGATTCTGCTCTACAAGGCGCAGCAGGTGCGGTCCGGCCGTGCATCGGGCGATCTTTACGGCGC
>JANYCV010000331.1 GCA_025360145.1 Acidobacteriaceae bacterium | reverse complement strand
AACTAAACCTGGTGAACAATCCGTTCTTCGGCACTGTTACCACCGGGCCACTGGCGCAGCAGCAAGTCCAGTACGGCCAACTGGTACGTCCGTTTCCCCTGTGGCAAACCGTGTCGGCGAACGGCACCGGCATCGGCAACTCAGAGTACGAAGCGCTGCAGATTCACTTCACCAAGCGATACACGGAGGGCCTCAGTCTGATCGTAGGTTACACCTGGTCCAAGCTTATGACAGACATCTCAGACGGTGTCTGGAGCAGCGCGGGGTCCATCCGCAGTCAATACTGCTTGCGCTGCGAACATTCGTATGCCGCCTACGATGTGCCGCACCGTTTCACTTTAAGCGCCGTGGGCGAGTTGCCCTTTGGAAAAGGCAAGAAGTTCGGTAAGAGCTGGAATCGAGGGGTGGACACGATTCTGGGGGGATGGCAGGCAAACGGGATACTGACTCTTGCTTCGGGGGTGCCGCTGGTTTTCGGAACCGCCGCGAACAACAGCTATTCGTTCGGGGGCGGCCAGCATCCGGATGTGGTCGGGAATCCGGTTCTCGACAGCGGAAAGAGCATCTATCGGTGGTTCAACCCCGCAGCCTTCGCTCAACCGGCCAACTTCACGACCGGGACTCTCTCGCGTACGTACGCGGGGGTTCGCGCGGATCGTGCGAGAAACCTGGATTTCTCGTTGTTCAAGAATTTCAGCGTAACGGAAAGGCTTAAACTCCAGTTCCGGGGCGAAGCGTTCAACCTGACCAACACGCCGGTGTTCGGCGCTCCGGGCGGGGCGGTAAACGGAGTAAATTTCGGCGTGATCACTGGCCAGTCCAACCCGGCCCGAAACCTGCAGCTAGCGCTGAAGGTGTTGTTCTAAACCAAAACGTGCCAATGGCGGCCGCTGCCGCCCTGACCCAACCCGGTTAGGGCGACAGCAGCTTATTTCCCCAAAAAGCCACGCCAGCGGAACAAACCTCTCCTGATCCTCATGCGTCTTTTTCCATTTCTGATTCTCTTCGGCTCGGTTGCGATAGCGGCCGGGACCTACACTGTCTCCACCGATGTGGAGTACGCGCGCCCCATGGGCACAAGCGTGAAACTGGACGCCCACATTCCGCCCGGCAAGGGGCCTTTTCCCACAGTGATTCTTGTGCACGGAGGAGGCTGGACGGCCGGGGACAAGGCCGGAAAGATCATCGAGCCACTGTTCGAGCCACTTACCCGCGGGGGGTTCGCCTGGTTTAGCATCAACTACCGGCTGGCGCCTGAACACCCCTACCCCGCTGCAGTCGAAGACGTAGAAGCGGCGATCCGCTTTGTGAAGCAGCACGCGCGGGAGTACAAGGTGGACCCGGCACGGATTGCGCTGATGGGGGAGTCTGCCGGAGGCCACCTTGTCAATCTTGTGGGGGCGCGGAATCGGGCAGGGATCGCGGCCGTGGTTTGCTTCTACGGTCCAATCGACATGCTCGAATGGGCCAAAGGCCTTGAGGGCAAGCCGCTTCCTAAGGGCGTGCAGGACTTCTTTCAGATCGATAAATTGGATGCGGCAGGGCTGGCGAAAATTCGAGAGACCTCTCCCGCTATTTATCTGAACGCGAAGACGCCGCCCTTCCTGGTGATTCACGGGACCAAAGATCAAGCCGTCCATTATTCTCAGGCAACACTCACGGTAGAGCTGTTTAAGAAGCTAGGCCAGCGGTGTGATCTGATCACGATCAAGGACGGAGTTCATGGGGTGATGAATTGGGAAAAAGACCCCGCGTTATGGGGGTACAAAACCGAGATGGTCGCTTGGCTTCATAAAACCTTGGGCCGTTAGGCGGCGCACGCTTTCGGGAATACTTTTCGGGTATCCGCAGCAGCGCACGCGCTTGCGATTGCTAAAGCACCGAACTCCCCCAGCAAATTACTCACTCTCAATGGCGCAAACTTGCATCCCGCATCGATCCTTGGCGTTGACCTTCGCCGGTACTAGCGACGGCTTTTTCCCCTACCCTTGACGCGGTAATGGAAAAGGGTCCAAACTATACCCATGCTCAAACCAGGGTGTATTCTCTCAAGTCTCGTTCTGTTTTGCTTTTTGGTTGTCCCTCAGCCCTTAAGCGCACAAGCTGTTTATGGCAGCATTGTCGGCACCGTTCTCGATCCTTCAGGCTCCGCCGTGGTCGGCGCCAAGATAACGATTACCGATATTGGCCGTGACGTCTCGAATACAAACACCTCGAATGAATCCGGTAACTTCGCACAGCGTTACCTGATTGCCGGAACATATCGCGTCCGTATCGAAGCCCCTGGGTTTCAGGGCTTCCTGCAGGACAAAGTCAGTGTGTCTGTCGATTCCGAGACTCGTCTCGAAGCCCGGCTGGTGGTGGGCGACGTCACGCAGACCGTGGAGGTAAGTGCCGAGGCTTCGCTGCTGAAGACGGAACGAAGCGATGTTGCATCCACCTGGAGTGCAAAGACCGTCACCAGCCTTCCCATTCTTGGAAGACGATTCACCACGTTTCAATTGCTCACTCCCGGCATCGTTCCGCAGCCCACCAGTCTGACGGCGGCCTCGGCGGAGAATCCGCAAGGGTCCTACCGGATGCTGGTGAACGGGCAAAGTTTCGCGGGCACTTCCCATCTTCTCGATGGAACCGATAACCACGACGCCGTGCTTGGTTGGATCGTTATTAATCCCACCCTCGAATCCGTGACCGAAGCCAAAGTCACTACGGCCAATTACGACGCGGAGTTCGGCACCGCTTCGGCGGGCGTGGTTAGTGCACAGACCAAGTCCGGCACTAACACGTTCCACGGCAGCGGCTTCGAGTATCTGCGCAACGATCATGTTCAGGCGCGCAATCCGTTTACCCAGGCGCGCCCGATCTTCGGCTCCAACGGCCGGCTCATCCCCATCACGCAATGGAATCAGTTTGGCGGCTCGTTCGGCGGACCGATCAAACGAAACAAGCTGTTTGTGTTTGGAGATTACCAGGGAACCCGGCGAAACATCGGCGGCAGCGTCCTGCTTAGAGTGCCCACCGCAGCCGAACGGAGCGGAGATCTCACCGGACTGAACGTCAACATCTTCGATCCTCGCAGCAGCAATACGCTGGCCGGCCGCACGCAATTTCCTGGCAATGCGATTCCAGCCAGCCGGTTAGCGCCCGAGTCCCAGAAGCTGCTGGCCCTGGTTCCGCTGCCCAATTCCACCGCGACTCTGGACCAGCCCAACTACGCTGGCTCCGGCAGCGTGAAGTCGAATGAAGATCAGTTCAATACCAGGGTAGATCATTACCTTAACGAGAAGATTCACATCTTCGGCCGCTACAGCTTGGCGCAGTTCAAAACCACCGCGCCCGGAGCCTTCGGTTTGGCCGTTGGGCCGGGCTTTGAACCCGGCGGCGGCACCAGCGCGTTCGCCGGCGTCTCGGATTCGCGCAACCACAGCATCGCGGCCGGCTTTGACTATACAGTGCGGCCGAATCTGTTGACCGATTTCCGCTTCGGCTACTTCCGCTACAAGGTCTTCGTAACCCCGGACACGCTGGGCACCAATCCGGCAAAGGCGCTGGGTATCCCAGGCCTGAACAACGATGCCTTCACTTCCGACATGCCCGCCTTCTTAATCAACGGATACGGCAACGGGCTGTTCCGGGCCGGCTCGGCACTCGGCGTCAATGGCTGCAATTGCCCGCTCGATCAGAATGAAAACCAGTATCAGTTCGTCAATAACTGGACGAATATCCACGGCAATCACACATTCAAGTTTGGCGCCGATATCCGGCAAGCCCACAACCTGCGCGTACCCAGCGATCAGCACCGGTCCGGGCAATTATCGTTTAATGCGGAGCGGACACAGGGGCCCAGCGGCGGAGGTTCCGGCATTGCGAGCTTGCTGCTTGGCGATGTCAGTTCTTTCCAGCGCTACGTCAGCGACGTGACGGACGCGAAGGAGAAGCAAAATCGCTGGTTCTTCTTCGCTCAGGATACGTGGCGCATCAGCTCGAAGCTCACCATCAACTACGGCGTGCGCTGGGAAATTTACCGGCCGCAGACGGTGAATGGCGCGGGCAAGGGCGGTTTTGTGGATCTCAACACCGGTGAAGTGCTGGTGGCCGGCTCGAAGGGAGTAGGCCTGGATCTGAATGTGCAAGGCAGCTTCACCAACATTGCGCCCCGGCTCGGCATTGCCTACCAGGTTACGCCGAAGACGGTGGTTCGGGCTGGTTACGGCCGCGGATACGATCTGGGCGTGTTTGGCTCCGTCTTCGGCCATAACGTCACGCAGAATCTGCCGGTGCTCGGGATCCAGACGCTGAATCCGGCCAACAACTACGATGCCGTATTCACGCTGGCCAAGGGTCCAACCCCGCTGAGCGCCGGGGCTATTCTAAATGCGCAACCGTTAGGCCCCAACGGCCGTCCGCTGCTGCCTAACGGCGTAACGCCATTCGCGCTGCCGCCCAAGCTTCGCCTGCCAACGGTGGACGCGTGGAATTTGTCCGTGCAGCGCCAGATCTCCGACAGCATGTCACTGGAGGTCGCCTTCGTGGGGAACAAGGGTACGCACGTATTTGCCGGTGATGGTGGAGACTATGATCCCAATCAACCCACCATTCAGGGCTTCGGCACGCTGACTACGAACCAGCGCAGGCCCTTCTTTCAGAAATTCGGCTGGTCCCAAAATCTGCGTTACTTCGGCAGTGACGCAAGCAACAATTACAATGGCCTGCAAACGAAGATTGAGAAGCGCTTCGGCAACGGCATTTCGTTTATGTCGCACTACACCTGGTCGAAGACGTTGAACTACACAAACACCTATTTCAACCAGGACGCGCGGCTCGCGTACGGAATCTCAAACAACTCCCGCGCTCACGTGTTTTTATTCACTTCGCTGTATGAGCTGCCGTTTGGAAAAGGGAAGAAGTATCTCAGCGCTGCCTCCCGCCTGACCGATGCGGTGCTGGGCGGCTGGCAGATCAACGGATTGTTCTCCTGGATGAGCGGCTTGACGTTCACTCCAAGCTATCGCGATTGCAACGCGGATCGCGATACAGGCTGGTGCCGGCCGGATTTGATAGGTAATCCTTCTGTCTCTTCTCCCGGCCAGTATGGTTGGTTTGCCACCACGGGCACTAACAGTCCACTTACGGCGAACGGCCAGGTCATCGGCGCCTGGGGCAGACCGCAGAAAGGTCAATTCGGTTCGGTTGGCCGCAACCGGCTTGTTGGGCCGAACTTCTCGCAATTGGATACGTCGTTCTTCAAGACGTTCCATATCACGGAGAGGGTCAGCACCCAGTTCAGGGCCGAGGTCTTCAATATCCCGAATCATACGAATTTAGGGCAGCCCAACGCTTGCGTGGATTGCCCGGGTGTGGCCGGACGCATCTTCGGCACGTTCCAGCAGTACCTTCCGCGCCAGGCGCAGTTGGCCCTTCGCTTCGAGTTTTAGCCGGTCGTTTCAGAGCAGGCGCCGTTTTATACGGTGCCTGCTCTATTCATTCGGCTCTGGTATAGCGCCGCTTCGCTAGAAGGGCATGACACAAGAGTGGATGCTGCGTGCGCTCGCGTATATATGTAAGCTCGGCATGTGCTTCACTCAGGTAATTACTACGGCAGCAGCTCAGGTGGGGCGGTCCCCCTGGCCGGCGCCAATGCGCCAGCCACACGAAACACTGCTAAACCGTCCCCACTTGAGTCAAGGACATACCCGGTATATGTAATTCAGGTTTGATAATACGCCTGCTCCGCAAGCAACGAAACGACTGACAGATCCGGATTTAGCTTAATCCTTTGTGACACTTTAGACCATCGGTGATAAAAGCAAGATGGTACCAATTTCGTCGGGATTTGCTATGCGGGTTGAAACAGCAGCAGATCCAGACTGAACGTCACTCGCATTGCTTCGGCTGGCTGTGATCGCATCGGCCGGTAGATGGAATGCAGGACGTCTTGAACGGCGGCAGCGTCCAGATCGGCGGTAGTGGTGACGCGGCGTTGATCGATGAGCTTGAAGGCGGGCGCGAATGTCTCGACGGTGCGGCCCACGCGATCGCGGCCCGCACCGCGTAGCTCGATGAGATCGTCTGGCGCGGGAAGGGCGACGAGAAGGCGTCCGTCGTCGCACAGCACACGCCGGAATTCGCTCGCATTCATCCGTGCCGTGATGGAAAGGATGGCGGAGAAGGAGCGATCGGCATACGGCACGAGGCGATCGGCGTTGGCCACGACCCATTCGCAGCCGGGGTAGCGCCGCGCGGCGGCATCTATGGCGGGAATTGAGATGTCGACGCCATGCGCATCGAGTCCGGTCTGGCTGGCGAGGGTGCCAAGATAGAAGCCGTCACCACAGCCGGCGTCGAGCACCACATCGCCGGGCGATGCGGCGATGATCTCCGCGATGGCCTGTAGCAGCGGTTCGGTCACACCGCGATCGTGCAATCGCCTCCTCCCGGCGACGGCGGCCACAGTGTCGCCCGGATGCTTGGAGCGCCGCTCCTGCGGCTGGAGGAGATTGATGTATCCGCTGCGCGCAACGTCGAATGAATGGCCGCGCGGGCAGAGCAGCCGCCGGTCTTCGCGCAGAAGGGCCATTTGGCAGTTGCGGACGGGGCATTGGAGCATTAGTCGAGTGTAACGGATGTGGGTGCGGGGGCCGCTGGGGTTCACTGGAAATGCTGACGGGAGTGGAACTCGCCGCAGCCGGCACGGGGACGCATTGGTGATCTGATTCGCTGTTGCGGGTTCGTCCGTGCAAGCAGAGCGGCAAATGAACGCGACGTCCACGGTTCGATTTTCGCTCGCGTTTCTTCCCCAGATGCTGTCGCATCGCGGGGGCGCGAGAGCGTTGCCGTCGTCAATTCTCGTGTCCTTCAAGACCGGGGAGGCCGGTTCGGTAGGAACTATTCGTCCGATGCTTGCCGCATGATGGTACCGACTTGATAACCTTGCTTGAAGCATTCAAAAGCCCGCGCGACTGACGCGGCATTATCTTCATAGCTTGCAGTCGTGATCATGTGCCTGATTAGCAAATTGGTCTGTGCTTCTGAACTCAACAGATTTCCGATCTGGCCCGCGGCCACGGAATTAGAGATATGTGCGGCATCCCGGCCAAGGAGTTGCGCACCAGCTAGTGTTAGATCATAATCAACGCTCTCCAGAAGTCCTGGTTCCTGATCGTAGATACGGTTCTCATTTCCCGCGCTGTGATATGTGGTAAGGATCTTGTACAGGTCGGCGGCATCTTTGTTGTTTTCCATATGGCGGTCGGCCCAAGCGATGATTTTCAAGATCGCCAGCCCGGGGAGTGATGCGACAGAGATGATTAGCCCCGGTTCCAATTCGATGCGAAGCGCGGACGCGAGTGCCTCTTCGAATCCGGCGACGTTCATCACAAAGTCGCCTTCGGGCGACCATGCGATCATTTGGTTTTCGGAAGCGACACCACCGAAAGGGATGAAGTCCACCGGAAGTTGAAATCCGTGATCGGGGTCCGTTTACAGGAATCGCTGCTCTTTGCGGGGCACTCGCTCAAAACGCTTCGTCGCGATCAGTTCTTCCCGAAGTCGCTCGAATTCGGCCCAATCATTCACTCCGAAAGCAAAATCGATATCGGCAGTAGCCCGCCCCGGCGACTGGCCCCAAAGGTTTATGAGCACGATGTCTCTTGCCGCGGCGCCAGCCAGGAAGAAAGGAATGCCGAGCCGGGTTGCGATAACATCTAGTTCGCGAACTACCCGCAGGAAGTCCTCAGTGGGCCGTGTTGAGAGCACGAAAGGCGGGTTCGATGTGT
>JANYCV010000319.1 GCA_025360145.1 Acidobacteriaceae bacterium | reverse complement strand
GCTCACGATCCCGCAGCCATCACCGGAGGGATCTACGAATTCGGCGAATTGACGCTTTACATCGATCCCTCGAAAATCGTGTCCGTCTGTGAGTACCTCAAGCACGCCGAATCGTTCGGCCGCCTCAGCGCCGTCACCGCCGTGGACTGGTATCCTCTGGAACCCCGGTTCGAGATCGTCTATCAGTTGCATTCGCTCGAACGCAACGAGCGCCTGCGCCTGAAATGCAAAATTAGCGGCGAGACCCCGGAAATCGATTCCGTCTACAGCGTCTGGCGCGGGGCCGATTGGTATGAACGCGAAGTGTTCGATCTGTTCGGCGTCAAATTCCGCAATCACCCGAACCTGATCCGTATCCTGATGCCCGAAGGCTGGGAAGGCCATCCGTTGCGGAAAGATTACCCCGTGCATGGCTACAAGTACAGCTATCCGAATGAATAGGGGAACGATATGAGCGAGTCCAAAGTTCTTAGCGCCAGCGCTACGCTAGAGCCGGAAATCGAAGGGGAGGCCGATCAGCGCCCGCCACACCACAAATTGATGACCCTCAACATGGGTCCGCAGCACCCGTCGACGCACGGCGTATTGCGCATTTTGCTCGAACTCGACGGCGAAACCATTATTACAGCGAAGCCCGATATCGGCTATCTTCACACCGGCATCGAAAAGCAATGCGAGGCGAAGACCTACCAGCAAGTGGTTCCGCTTACGGACCGCGTGGATTACCTCGCCAACCTCTCGAACAATCTCGTCTACGTGCTCGCGGTGGAGAAGCTGCTCGGCATGGAGATCCCCCCGCAGGCGCAGTGGATGCGCGTGATGCTCACCGAGCTGACCCGCATCAACAGCCATCTGGTGTGGTTGGGCACGCACGCGCTCGATATCGGCGCGATGACCGTGTTTTTCTACTGCTTCCGCGAACGCGAAAACATCCTCCGCATCTTCGAGATGTTCTCCGGCCAGCGGATGATGACCAGTTATTTCCGCATCGGCGGGCTCGCGCTGGAACCTCCGCGCGGCTGGGACAAAGTGGTGGGCAAATTCATCAACGGTTTCGATGAAAATGTGGACCAGTACGAAAGTCTGCTGAACAGCAACCCGATCTGGATTCGCCGCACCCAGGGCGTTGGCTTTGTGCCGCTGGAAACCATGCTGGATATGGGCGTCACCGGCCCCATGATCCGCGCCGCCGGAGTGGCCTGGGACATCCGCAAGAGCGAGCCTTATTCCAGTTACGAAAAATTCGACTTCCGCATTCCCACCATGCCCGGCAACGATGTGTGGGCCCGGTATCGCGTGCGCATGGAAGAGTTGAGAGAAAGCTGCAAAATCGTCAAACAGGCACTCGCCGGAATGCCCGGCGGCGCCTGGCAGGCTGAATCGCCGAAGGTGGTCCTGCCGCCGCGCGAAAAGATGAAGACGCAGATGGAAGCGCTGATCTATCATTTCAAGATCGTGACCGAAGGCTTCCGCGTGCCCGCTGGCGAGGTCTACCAGGTGATCGAATCGCCGCGCGGCGAGATCGGCTACTACGTGGTCAGCGACGGCACCGCCAAGCCGTACCGCATTCACATGCGCACGCCGAGTTTCGGCAATCTGCAGGTACTGCCGGACATGGTGCAAGGCAAGCTGATTGCCGATACCATCGCTGGCTTGGGCAGTATGGACTTTGTGTTAGGAGACACCGACCGGTAATGACATTCTCCCCGGAGCTGGAAGCGAAATTCTCGAAAATGTTGACCATCTATCCGGCTGGCCGTCAGCGTTCGGCGCTAATCCCGATGCTGATGTACGCGCAGGACGAGGTGGGCGCCATCACCCCTGAAGTGATGAATGAGCTCGCATCGCGGCTGAACATCACGCCGCTGCAGGTGGACGAGGTCATCGGCTACTACTCGATGCTTCACAAGAAGCCGCAGGGTAAGTTCCACGTGCAGGTCTGCACCAACATCAGTTGCCTGCTGGTGGGTGGCGAAGAACTCTACCATCATGCGGCGAAAAAACTGGGCATCGGCCACAAGCAAACCGCCGCCGACGGTGTCTTCTCACTCGAGGAAGTGGAGTGCATGGGCGCCTGTTCCTGGGCCCCGGCCATTCAGATCAATTACGATTTTCACCACAACGTCACACCGGAAAAGCTCGACCAGTTGCTTAACAGCATCGGGAAGGTTCAATAACTATGGTTTACAACGAACCGCATCCATTGGAAGTCAGGATATTAACGAAGCGTTTTCTGTTGGAGAATTCGGCATCGATCGATACGTATCTTGCCACCGACGGCTACAAAGCGTTCATGAAAGCGCGGGAGATGACGCCCGAGGCTATCATCAACGAAGTAAAAGTTTCCAGTCTTCGCGGACGTGGAGGCGCGGGCTTCCCCACAGGAATGAAGTGGAGTTTTGTTCCTAAGAATTCACCCAAACCAACCTACATTGTGGTGAACGCCGATGAGAGCGAACCCGGCACTTGTAAAGACCGTCTGCTGATTGAAAACGATCCGCACCAGTTGATCGAAG
>JANYCV010000270.1 GCA_025360145.1 Acidobacteriaceae bacterium | reverse complement strand
CCGCCGTAGTGGTTCCAGCTATCGATCAAATCCTTGCTGGAGTAGATCTCTTTGCCGGTTTCGGCGTCCAGGGCATAGATGACCGCGTGCGTGGAGTCCCTTCCACCGGACAAGCGCCGGCCTGGAGTCTGTCCACCGGGTTCGCGCTGCGCGCTGAGCCAGGCGGCATCGCGATCGGCGCCTGGCTCACCGACGTTGACCTGATTCAGAGGGCCGCCGAATCCACCACCGCCACCTCTAGGTGCACCGGTGGGGCGAGGGCCCCGGATGGCGTCCTGAGCGCGGTCTCCGCTGGCCAGCGCATATACAATTCCGTTTGCCGCCACAGGCATGCCGGGGAGATCGAGATCATGCGAAATCCACGCCGGGACGAGGACCGGTTTGCCGTTCCGCACCTTGACCTGAAAGGCCATGATGCTGCCGTTGACTACCGGACCGTTGCTGTTCTTAAAAGACGCCAGGGTGTCTTTGGCTGGCGGGCCCGACATAGGAACCAGAACCCAGCGCTCTCCCTTGGCGTCAACCCAGGTGGAGAGCGAACCCCAGACGCCGTTGTAGCCGAACAACTGCGCGTCATTTCCATAGCGCGGCGATACGTACAGCGGCGTTTGATGATTGGCGCCGCCGAGGTTTACGGCATCCAGCAAATAGATCACGCCTTCTTTCGCGGCTGCGGCTATCAGGGTCCATTTGCCGAAGGGAAAGACGGTTGGACTGGCCGCGCCGAGATCGAAATCCTTTAGGTTGAGGTATTCCCAGTTGGGGGGAGTGTAGGAATCGTTCAACCGCAGATCCTTGGTGAGGCCGACGAACGTATTGCCGAAACGGCCGCTGGCAGGATCGTATACTCCGTCGGCGGTCTGGGCGATGATGCCGGTTGGAGTGCGGACGATGCCGCCGCGTCCCCACGGTCCGGAGGCTTTGCCGGTGCTGGGGTAAAAGCGCAGTACCGGATGACTGGGATTGGCGACGTCCATGGCAGAGATGCTGGAGATGGCTCCGCCGCAACCACGCGAGGTTGAGGTGTAGACCATGCCGTCCATCAGATTGAGGCTCCAGTTTCGGGAGTAGGGTGCGGTGAAATCGGAGGGCGCCATGCGGTCGTCGCCGTCCGCGAGACCGAGGCCGCGGAGCTTGCCATCATTCATTAGAACGTAGATGATGCCGTTCTGCTTGTCGATGACCGGAGTGGCGTTGAGGCTGTTCGGGCACATGCCGTTGGCGGGCTGGGGAGGTTTGACTTCGGAGGGGAATTTCCTTTCCCACAGTTGCGCGCCCGTGTCGGCATCCATCGCGTAGACGTTGTTTTCGGCGCTGGCGACATAGACCAACTTTTTAGGGCCATGTTTGGTGGGGACGTTTTCCGCGATTAGCGGGTCGGTTAGCGTGGAATAGGCGTTAATTTTGCTGGGGACGGCGTCGAGCTGCGCTTTCCAGATGAGGGAGAGGCGGGAGACGTTTTCTTTCGACAGCGTGGTTTCGGCTCTGGCCCAGCCGGTTCGTTCCGGATCGCCCTGCCAGGTGAGCCATTCGCGCGTGGGCTGCGGCAGTTTGGCGGCCGGAGACTGCCTGGCTTTCACGAGATCGCTTTCGAGAACGGCGATTACGGAGTCTACCTGATCTTTGTCTGGACGGGGACTGCCGGCGGGCGGCATCTGGCCCATCTTCAGAACGTAGGAAGTCGTTTCCCACATGGGGGCCTGGAGGGCGAGGGAGGTGGAATACTTCAGAACCTCGAAGTTGATGTCGCCGGACTGGAGCTTTCCGTTGTGGCACTGCTGGCAGTTCTTTTCGAGGAATGGACGGACGGTCGCGTTGAACGAGGGTACTGGCGCGGTGGGCTGGGGTGTCTGCGCGAGCAGGGTCAGGGCAAGGAAAGGGTATGTAAAGGTCGCGATACGATTCATGGGATGGCGGTCCGGATGCAGGTTATCACCTGCATCCGGCTAATGTATATACGCTGAAATGCTGACTGAGGTAACAGGGGGCCGCGCGGGTGGGCGATTTTCCTTGCAAATCTGGCATAGCGTGCCAGATTTGCAAGGATGAAAGCGCGTCGAATCGAAACCCTTGTTCAGGACCGCCTTAACCATCTGCCCGCCGAGGCTGTTTTCGGTCCGCGTCAGGCCGGCAAGACCTCCCTTGCCGAGGGAGATCCCGAAACACGGACTCTGGGCCATTGAAATCAAGCGCGGACTCTCGGCGCGTCCCGAGAAAGGATTCTTCGCCGGCTGCGAAGACCTCAAACCGGCCCGGTGGTTCGTCGTCAACTCAGGGACCGAGCGATATCCCATCAATGCGGATACGGAGGCGATCGGCCTTCGCGAGCTGGCCGAGACGCTGGCTGCTCTGTAAAGCCAGGGCGCAGGGGCTCGCGCCTCGAACGGCGGTCCGGCAGTCAGTGAGGGACGCCGGCCGGCAACGGAAGCGGCAAAATGATCGGTAACGCCAGAGAAAACCACTGCTCATTTCATTCAACACAATCCCGCTGACACGTTGTGCAGCATCTGAGTTCGGATCCTGCAATGCATAAAGACCGCACAGGTAAGGCGGAAGCGTAGACAGTTCGAGTTCCAGGGCGGCCTGCAGCGGCTTCTGTAGCCACTGCAGGTCATGCTGGTCCGGAGGCCGGTCCATTAGATGTTTGATCTTTAGATTTTCCGGCTTCCTATTGCGCTCAATCGTCGCGGAGCATTCCGTGGCTTTTAGGCGAACGCGGCGATAGCCTTGCCGGCGACGGCTTTGCCAACTGTTTCGCCGCCGGTCGCATCGAAAATCCAGTGAACGCCCAGGTAGATCCGGCTAATCTTGTTTTGTTCAATGGCGTCTTTCAGAGAAATCTTTTGCGTCCACGTCGGACGGACGGTTCCCTCGTTGTCGGCTGTGGCGCCGTTAAATTCATCGGACACAAATGAAAACATGATCTTGCCGGTGTCCTTCTTTATCAAGCCAGCGAAGGTTTCAAAGCAGGCTGTGCCGAAGGATGCGTGCCCGGATGGGTAGGCGGGAAAGTTTGGCGTAAAGTTGGCTCCCACCGCGCCCGCTACCGGCGCCGGAGTCGGATTGCTCGCGGGTGCGCCCAATGGTAGCCAGAATGGATCGCCTTTTTGATTTCGATGAGTGTTACCATCGCCCTTGCCCGTGGGTCCCCAGCCGGCATCGGCTTCGCGTATAGCCATGACCGGCCGCCAAAAGTCGTAAACATATTTCCAGTACCAGGCGGCGATCCCGGCGTCAGCCATCGCAGCGTTGATTGCGGCGAGAACATTGAGCTGATCCTTCGCCGCAAGTGCCTGGAACTCACTGGTAGCGGCGACGACCTGATTGTACAGCCGGGGCGGAGTGCCGAGTTTGTTCGAGCCGTCATATCCCCAGTAGATTCCGACGGCCGCGTGATTGCGGAATGTGGCGTTGCGCTGCGTAATATTGTCGCGTCCATTCACAAACACGTCATCGTAGGCATCCGCGTAATCCTTGGTTGTTAGGCCAGGAGGCGGGCCGAGGTTCGCATCGCCAGTTACGCTGCCAAGTATGAATGGGGTGACTTCTCCCCACGTGCGCCCTAAAGCCGACTTGTTGCTGACGGGATCAGCGCGGTGATGGCCAGGCTCTGTGCTGTACATGGAATCCGATTGCGCGATGCTGGCGCCGTCACCTTGCCTGCTCGCAATCCATCTATCGGCGATGGCGGCGCCGTAGGACATGGCTGCCGGATCTTCACCCGCCGTCAGCGTCAGCGTTCTAGAAGCTTCGCTTATGAAACCGGCGAAGTCTGGGTATAGCACCAGGGCCGCGCGTATTCCGGCACCCACTGCAGCCGATTGCCCGAGAGCATCGCTGCTCCCCAGAGCCGGGGGCGGAGCTGGCAAGGGCGACAGCTTCGGCGGATATGCCGACGTCACCTTCGCATATGCGTCGCGCGCAGCCAAGTGAATAATGGCCAGCGCACGAGCTGTTTTTGTTGGACCGCCATTGGACGGAGAATGCCCGCCGCTGAAGTCTCTTGCGACCAGATCAAGAGCCAGCTTGTTCAAATTGATGATGCTCATCGTTATCTCCTACTGTGGAAAGCGGATATCGCTAAGGGAAAAGGACAGTCATTCGCGAAATAGATACTAGGGACAGATTATTGTACTTTGCGGAAGGCCGGTGATATGCTTCAGGCGCCGGTTGTTGGGCGGGGTTGCATCCGGCGTGCATTGTTTAGAAGGAAGGACAAGATATCATGAAGCCAATTTCAAAACCACGCTGCTTGCAACAGCGGCGTCCAGTCTTTTTTTGACGGGAGTGTGGTCCACAGGATGCCCAGACCGCCCGTCCCGCCGGACGCGGAGTTCAACCGCCGCCCGCGGTGCTGTGGGCGCCGAAGTCAGTGAAGCCGACCGGTTGGACCGCACCCAACAAGCCGCATTGGAAACTGGCCGAGTTGCTTTCCGGCCTCAAGGGACAGGCAAGCTGGCGCCAGATGTTGGTGAGCGACGACTACCTGCACGGCGAATATATCCAGATGGCGCCGGCGAAAAGACGCCGCGCCGGTTGCATCCGGATACGCGCGAATGGTGGGTGGTGCAGGATGGCCAGATCCGCTTCACGATTGATGGCGAGGAGCCGTTTGTTGCCAAGAAGGGCTATCTGGTTTAGGTTCGCTACCGGACGGTCTACAGCATGGAGACGGTGGGCGACAAACCGTCGCTGCGGTTTAAGGTGAACATCGCGAATCCGAAGACGATGTACCTGGCTGAGGATAAACCGCCGATGCTGGATGGCTTCGAATTCATCACGACGACGGTGGCGGGGAAGGGCAAGTACGATCAGGGTAATTTATCGATTTTGTTGCGGTTGTCGACGGGACGGAAAAGCAGCGGCGGCTTATTGCCGATGCCCGAGCGGTGTCGAATATCATTCTTAGCGACGCGAGCAAGCAGCGCCCGGCTGCCGATTCCGAGAAAGGATGTTTCCATGAGGAAGGCGCGGGGATGATTCCGTCCGATCCAGACGGCATTGTTTATGCGCCGAAGATCACGTGGCACGGTCCGCGTTTCGGCGGCGATAAACGGTTATCAGGACATTGGACAAATGTTTGAAGCGAAGACGGATTCGAACGGCGGCGAATAGAACTGCGGAAGGCGATCGCCATCGTCTACACTGCTAGTAATGTCCAAGTCCCTGAGTGCGCGCCTCAGTATCATGATGTTTCTGAATTACGTGATTTGGGGCGCGTGGTACGTCACGCTGGGAACGTATCTGACGGCGACGCTGAAATTTTCGGGTACGGAAGCGGGCGCCGTGTTTGGCACCACGGCGCTGGCGTGCATGATCTCTCCATTTTTCGTGGGGCTGATCGCCGACCGCTTCTTTGCTACTGAAAAAGTTCTGGCGGCGCTGCATCTGATTGGCGCGGTCTTCCTCTACGCGGTGGCGCAGGTGACGAGTTTCGGCGCGGTCTATGCGCTGCTGCTGCTCCATTGCCTTTGTTACTTCCCCACCATCGCTCTCACCAATTCGCTCACGCTGCGACAGGTGAAAAACAGCGGCAGTGAATTTCCGCTGATTCGCGTTTTCGCGACGATCGGGTGGATTGCAATCGGCCAGACCATCGGGCGGATGGGCATCGAGACTTCGGCCACGCCGTTTCTACTGGCTGCGGGCGCCTCTGTGGTGATGGCGGTTTATAGCTTGACGCTGCCGCATACGCCTCCGGCGGGCAAAGGACAGCCGGTTACGGTTAGCAGCCTGCTGGGGCTGGACGCGCTGGCGATGTTGAAGCGTCCGTCGTTTCTGGTTTTCGTTGTGGCGTCGGTGCTGGCGTGCATTCCGCTGACCTTCTATTTCTCGTTCACTAATGCGTTCCTAAATGAAGTTGGCGTGGTGAATGCGGCGGGCAAGATGACGCTGGGGCAAGTGTCTGAAGTGGTGATGATGCTGTTGATGCCTGTGATATTCCGGCGGGCGAGCGTGAAGGTAATTTTGATGCTTGGGTTGCTGGCGTGGTCCGTGCGCTACGGTTTGCTTGCTTATGGAAACTTGGGAGCGGGGATGTGGATGTTCTACGTGGCTATCCTGCTGCACGGTATCTGCTACGACTTTTTTTTCATGACCGGACAACTGTATACAGACCAGGAAGCGCCGGCGCATCTTCGCGGTACGGCGCAGGGACTGATCACTTTTCTGACGTACGGCGTGGGCATGTTCATCGGATCACTTCTTTCGGGAGGTGCGGTGGACTACTTCACCACCACGGTTGGCACGACGGTGACGCGGAACTGGAACGGTTTCTGGATGAGCTCCGCGTTCGGCGCGTTTGTCATTCTGCTATTGATCACTGTGTTTTTTCGCAGCAATGCAAAGATACAGACGGACGGCTCCCCGATGGTGGCTGGAGAACAGTGAGGAGGAATCGGCGCTTTTCTGCTTTCCTTTTGGCGAGCTCGCTTTCAGCCGGAGTTCTGGACAAGGAAGGATTGAGGTCTGAATTTGCGCGGTCGACCGAGGGTTGTGGCGGACGCGTCGGTATTTGTGCGCAAGACCGATCGGGCGCGGTTTGCACGAATGGGGATGAGCGGTTTTCCTTGCAAAGCGTGATCAAGCTGCTGGTGGGCATGGCAGTGATGGATGCTGTGGACCACGGATTATTG
>JANYCV010000186.1 GCA_025360145.1 Acidobacteriaceae bacterium | reverse complement strand
GAGCACAAAAAGCGTGCACGCGTCGATGGAAGGACGCTCGGGGAAGGGGATTGGCTCTCGCTCGATGGCACTGCCGGCGCAGTCTATCTCGGCCAGGCCAACACCAAGGAACCGGATCCAAACTCGCCCGCATTCGCCAAGTTCATGAAGTACGCCGATGAGTTCCGCGGCAAGTTCGGCGTCCGCGCCAATGCCGATATTCCGCGCGATGCCAAAGCCGCCCGTGCGTTCGGAGCAGAAGGCATCGGCCTTTGCCGCACCGAACACATGTTCTTCGCCGAGGACCGCATCCAGCTCGTGCAGGCCATGATTCTGGCGCGCGACGAAAAGTCCCGCCGCAAAGCGCTGCTCAAGCTGCTGCCCATGCAGCGTAAGGATTTCGCCGGCCTCTTCACCGCCATGAACGGCTTTCCGGTGGTGATCCGCACGCTCGATCCGCCGCTCCACGAATTCCTGCCGAAGCGCGAGAACCTGATGGTGGACCTGGCACGGCTGCCGCACGCCGGCATCAAAGACAAGAAGGAAATGTCGAGCCACTACAACATCCCGGTTGGCGAGTTGAAGAAGCGGCTACCCGAATTGCTGCATCGGGTGGAAGAGCTGCACGAATTCAACCCCATGCTGGGCCACCGCGGCTGCCGGCTGGGCATCACGTATCCCGAGATCACGGAAATGCAAGCCCGCGCTATCTTCGAAGCCGTGGTGCAGGTATCGAAGAAGGGCATCAAGGTCATCCCCGAAGTGATGATCCCGCTGATCGGCAGTGTTGCTGAATTCAAGAACCAGAAGGATATTGTCCAAGCCGTAGCCAAGGAAGTTCTGGGCAATGCCGGTGTGAAGGTGAAGTACCTGATCGGGACGATGATTGAAATTCCGCGCGCCGCGCTGACTGCCGATAAGGTAGCCACCGAGGCTGAATTCTTCAGCTTCGGCACCAACGATCTGACGCAGACCACGATGGGCCTTTCGCGCGACGATTATACGAAGTTCCAGAAAGCTTACATGGACCTCAAGATCTTCAAGGACGATCCATTCGCCGTACTCGACCAGGAAGGTGTTGGCCAGTTGATCCAGCTTGCAGTGGAGCGGGGACGTGCCGCGCGTCCGAATCTCGAAGTCGGCATCTGTGGAGAACACGGCGGCGAACCCAGCTCGGTGGAATTTTGCTATCGCATCGGAATGGACTATGTGTCCTGCTCGCCTTATCGGGTACCCATCGCCCGGTTGGCCGCGGCTCAGGCGGCGATCAGCGGGAACGACAAAAGCGAAGTGGCTCGCACCGCGTAATCTGAAAAAGCCAGGGGAATGGGCGCAAGCCTGTTCCCCTTACTAAGGCATTCCAGTACAGGGTGCCAAAAAAACCTATACAACGCCTTTCTTAAGTTCCGTTGCAAGAAACCGCGGCAAAACTCAGCAGCAGCCAAAAAAGAGCACACTACCCGGCCTTGGAGAATTCCTCCTGGGCCACAACTTTCATGCAATCCTTCAAAATCGTCGCCACGCTATCAGTGAACTATCGCCTGAGCCGCCAGTAACTCTCCAGCCATCTTAGATTGCAGCACGTCGAATTTTGCGTTCAGCGCCATCGCCCTGTTCAGGAATCTTTTGGTGTCCTCCCGTTTCCCCAACGCCGCCGCAATCATTCCCGCGTGGTAATAGAAGGCCGGTTCAGGCGTTTCCAGCAGCATTGCTTTCGCAGCGGCCTTTTCTGCATCCTCGTATTTCTCGTTCTTATAGAGCGCCCAGCCGAGCGCATCGTACGTATAGATGTCTTTCCGGTAATCCAATTCGGCCTGCGCAAGTTCCAGCGCGACCTCCAGATTCCTGTCGTGATCCGAATAAATCATCGACAGATTTCGATTTATCTTTTCATTGTTCGCGCGCATCAGCTTATAAATCACATCCATAAGCTGCATCTGTTTCGCCGCCTCGGCCTTTCGTCCCAGTAGGGAATAAAGGTCGCAAAGAGCGGCCGCATAGTCCGGCAGCGGCGTAATGGACTTGGCATGTTCGTAACTCGCAACCGCATCCGTGAGCTTCCCCTCGGCCGCAAACGCTTTGCCCAACCCGGCATAAGCCGCATGTGACCCTGGAAAATAGCGCAGAGCCGATCGATAAGCATCCTCGGCTTCGTTCAACCGGCCTGTCTTAAAATGAATATTACCCAACTCCACCAGACACCACGCAATGTTTTCCGGCGACGAACTGCCCGCGCGAATCGCAAGCTGCATAATTTCCACGGCGCCGTTCGGGTCGTTCGTCAGGAAGCGGTAATGCGCCGCCCGGTTGTAGCTGGAAAGATCGGGCCGCAGGTCGACCATCTTCTGGAACGCATCCGCGCCTTGCTCGTATTCCCCCCTCTCGACGGACGCATCGCCCAGCGTTCCCCAGTTCCACGGATCGGAAGGGTGCAGCCGGATTAGCTCACGCGAGGATTCAACCGCTTTTTGAAATTGATGGTACTCAAGCTGAATTTCGGTGCAAAGCCGGCGGGCTTCATAATTCTGGGGGTCTGCCGCGATTACCGCGTTCACCAGGGTCGATGCCCGATCGATATAGCTGAAATCGGTGGTCTCCCGCATCTTTTGCACGTAGGCTCCGGCGAGCAATACTTTGTAGTGCGGGTTACCCGCCTTCAAGAGAACGATTTTCTGAAGATACGCAATCCGATCGTCCGTCTTCAGCCGCGCCACGCGGCCTTCAACAGCGCGGTCTTCAAATAAAGAGGCCGCACGGTCCGGAGCCCCGGTCTGCGCCGCCGCGGAAATTACGCATAGCAGCGCCGGTACAACGTTGCCCAACTTGAAGAATCTCATAGTAGAGGGAACCGCAAAAAGAAAAAAGGCCGCTTGCTGGTAGTACAGGCGGCCTTTGGCTAATGTTAATTTACAGGACAGGTACCGGTGCAACCGGGTTCGCCGGGATCCACGTGACGCGAATCCCGGCCGCTGACCGCGAAACCCATATAAGGGAATGTTTCCTGATACGGCTGGTCCTTCGTATTCACACCGTCACCCAGAAAATGGTGGATCGATGCCGGGTTGTTGAATGGCGGAGCTTTAACCAGAACCCCCATGACTACCCGAAGCGAAATGTCGGTGACGTCGTCGGAAACTCTGCGGCCGTTTGGATAACCAGCCCCATCGCCTGCGAGCAGGCCAAGCCTTCTGCGAGACGCTTGGGCTGTCGGACCAACTCCGACATTCAATCGCAGCAGGTCGGCGATCGGTCCGGCTGGACTGCCAGCCGCCGCAATCGGAGGAGCATAGGTCAACAACGGCAACAGATCCAACCTGGGCGGAGTGGGAATCGGCAGAGCTCCTTCTCCGAACAATCTTTCGTACGCCGCATTCAACACGCGGGCCAGAAGCGGATCAAGCGCAAAATTCTTGAATTGCGTATCGTCCACCGGATTGCTCATACTCCACTTGTCCTTGGAGCCCGTTCCGATAATCAGTTCGTTGATCAACGGATTCCCCATCCGCTGGATCTGCCGGAACTGGCCGGCGCTCTGCGCCGGGTCGGGAGATCTGCGAACGGTAATTTGCGGCCGGGACGTCGTTCCCCACGCCCCGATCGTCGCGGCCAAATCGGTCGCTGCCAGGACAGTGCCGGTTCGCGTCACCATAGCGATGGGCACCTCGATCGCGATTGTATTTACGTTGTAACCGGACACGTTATCGGGCGCATAATTCACCGTGTCATTGGCATCCTGGGCGGGCGTCAGCACCCCCGGAACACCGGACGGAAATGCGCCCGCTCTTAGGTTGAATGTATCGAACGCGGCTCCTAGGTCGATATAGAACGGATCGTAAACCGTCCCAGCGAAAACGCGAATGCCATTACCGAGGCTGAAAATGCCTTGTTTCGCAAGCGCCGGATAGTTTGGCATCGTACGCGGACCGATGTTCGTCGGAACGGCAAACAACGGATTGGCGGTGGCGTTTACCAAGGCGGTCGAGACCCCATTCTTGACCATTGTCACTGTGTATTTCTGCCTGAAGCTGAGGCCGGCCGAGCCGGGCCCGTCAAGCGCGGTGATGGCGGGCGGAATAATTAGCGTGCCCGGTGCGATCGGAGTCGGCGAGTCCGCCGGAGCTGAGATGCCATTGAGGGCGCCCGCAAAACCCTGGAACAACCCAGGGGCCCGGATTTCAGTCTGAAACCTAATATTGAAAGTAACGTTCTCGAGGGCGCTATTGGTGTTGTCGATCTTGATGGAATACAAAATATCCGGATCGAATGGGAAGTAATTAGGCCCGTTGCCTGGATCTAATAGTGGATCGACGTTCAAAATAAACGTGACCTTGGTTGGATCGTCATAGCTGACAAAAGCGAAAAAATCCGTGATGTCGGCCAAGCGGTCCAACGCGGTCAATGGGGCTTCCCTGTGGCTCGCCGCGAATGTCACTGAAGGCGAAGCCATAACGAACGACAAAGCAAAAACCAATCCTGTTCTCAGCTTATGCATCGACTAAAATCCTCCCTTCCGAATAGTCTTCTTCCTGCGCCACAACAGAAGCCCGATTCCCGCCGGACACAGCAGAGCAAGTGTGCCCGGTTCCGGAATAACATTCGCCTGAATTTCATTCACCTGAATCCCAAAGCTTGTCACTGCGGCCGTTCCCACCGTTCCCGCGACCGCACTGAAGTCCCCGGTGATGCCTACCAGAGTTTGCGCCGCAAAACTCACCGAATCCGTGCTTTGCGGCGGTATTCCATCCAGTGCGAAAGTCCCTGGATTAGAGGAAGCCAGTGAAGTTGGGCAAGTGCCGTTCGCCGCCAGCGCGGCTCCCAGGCAAATCGTTTCGATCCCGGTCACTCCTCCGTCAAGTGCAGCGATACCGCCGTTTTGAGTCAACGAACTGCCGCCGATCGGGTTGCCCAAAGCGAGCGGGTTGACATTGAATCCGAGCCGGGCTTCTAATGACTGCCCATTGCTTGCGCTCGCATTCAGCGTGAACAGCAAACCGGGCCCGAACACCATCGTGATCGGACTCACGGTAATCAGACCCGGTAAAATCGCAGTCGATCCCGAAGTCGTCGGCAATATTTGAAAGCCGGAAAACTGCTGATCGTTCACCGAACAACCCATCGTCAGCGCCTGATAACTCGCGTACGAGCCGGAAACACACGGTACAATCGGCGCTGCCGAACCAATCGAAAGGGCAGCAAGCGCTGCCCCAGTTAACAATACTAGTACTTTCATTTGCTCTCCCCATCCGTTGGATTTCAGCGAAGAGCCTGGGTACGACTCACCATTCATTCCGTCGCACTTTACGCCACTCCCCATACTGGTATGTAAAAGACGCGAATCCTTCCTAAAGGTTTCTACGTAGCCGAAGTCTAAGTGGATTGCGCATGGGGCCGAAACTGAAATATAAAAGATGGGCCACGGCTTCGCCCCGCCCGCGTAGCCAGCGCCACTCAGCAAAATCATTCCGCCGCCTGCGTTGCTATACTCTATGGAAGGGTCAAAATAACTGTATCTGTGTACCCGGCTAGCGTACCCGACCCAGAGAAAGGACATCATCGATGAACTCACCCAAAATCAAAGTCGTCGAAGCCCCGGCGCGTGTAGAAAGTCCTTCCCAAGCCATCACTCAGGGAAATTACAAGGTGTTTAACCGCATCGTCGATTGGATCACCAACGATCGCATGCAACTGCTGAACATCACCGACCGCGTCAATGAATTGGTCCGCAAAAGCGGGGTCAAGGATGGCATCATTCACCTGCAAAGCCTCCACACCACCACCGCCGTCTTCATCAACGAGTGGCAGGACGCTCTGCTGCACGACGTGAAAACCTTTCTCGATCAAGTGGTCGTTCGGGAACAGTATTACCGCCACAACGATCCCGCATTTTCCGATTGCGAACGCCAGAACGCGGACTCCCACATGCGCGGCATGCTGATGGGACAAACACTTTGCCTGCAGGTCCGCAACGCCACCGTACTGCTTGGCACCTGGCAAAACATCATGTTCGCCGAATTCGATGGGCCGCGCAGCCGCTCGCTGTCCGTGCAAATCTCCGGCATCTAGCCCGGAATGCCTAGATTCTTCACCCACGCGCAAGCCGAACGCGCTCTCCCCGGCGTTGAAAAGGCTTTGCGAGAATTTTTGCGTTTCCGCGAGGAATACCAGAAAGCCGACGGCGAATTCCGAGCGTTCACCCAGAACATCATGATGATGGGCGGCACGCAAGTAGACCACAGCCGCGTCAATACCATCCAAACCCGTAAGGACCAAAATCTCGCGGGCCTAAAAAGGAAGTTTGAAGAAATTCAGGAATCGGGTGTTCTCATCAAGGACCCGGACGCCGGCCTCATCGATTTCCCAACACTCTACAAAGACCAGGAAGTCTATCTCTGCTGGCGTTTCGGCGAATCCGCCATCGAGTTTTGGCACGGTGTGGAAGAAGGCTTTCGCGGCCGGAAAAGGATCGATGAAGAGTTCCTCGCCAACCACTGTGGACATGAGTGATAAACAGCGGTGATTGACGCGGCTTCACTACTCCAAGTACACTTACATAGGATTATTAGGAGCCCAATCGCTCAAGGATGCTTCTCGCCCGTGAATTCGTTTCTTACCTATCTCGCCAGCTAGTTCAGCGACTGACTCCGCAGATTATTGAAACAACCGACCCCGTTGCCGCTGTCGAGTTGATTCACAAAATCATTAGCGATGAGTTGAACGCGGAGGATGACCTTAACGACGAGGTCCGTGAAATTCTCAGCCAGTACAGCGAATACATGCGCCGTGAAGGCGTCAGCTACCAGGATATGTTCCGCCGCATCAAGAAGACCCTCGTCGCCCAGCGGAAGATTGTGCCCGCCGCCGGCCGCGACACCGGCGATCAGATGAAGCTTTCCCGCGACAAAGTTACCGACATTTCTCACAAGATACTCGCGGTCATTCGCAAAGGCCGGCAGTTCCGCCTAAAGAAGGATCAGAATGAGGTTCGCCTCCAGATTCTGAACAGTATGACGGAGATCCTCCAGATCGAGGAGAAAGTGGACCGAGCCTCGCGCGCCAAGATCCGCACGCAGAAGAAGGAGATCCCGGAAGGCACCGAAGAGTGGGATCTCCTGCAGCGCCGCTATTATGCGGAAGAGCTGAAAAAACTCGGCATCGACCTCTCCAGATGAACCAGGGCATCGTAGTGGCCGGAAGTCTGAACAGGGACTTCGTGAGCACCGTCGAAACCCTCCCCGCGCTGGGCGAAACGGTCCCCGGCGGAGACTTCTCAATGATCCCGGACGGCAAAGGCACCCAACCGTCCGCCCCCACCCGCAAAGAAGTTGACCAACTTCACTAAACCGGGCGTCAACAAAGCGGCTCGCCGCCACACCCATATGCCCAGCCGGCTTTGCGCCCTGAACCGTCACGGCCCCTCAGTTCTTAACTGTAGACGCCATCTATTCGAAACCCGGCGCGAATCCGCTCAATCCCGATAAACCAAATACCGCCCATTCTCGTAAACCGGCTGGACGTCCTTCAGCTTGTGCGCCTGCTGAAAAACCACAAAATCGATCCCCAGCGCCCGGTATTCGTTCAACGGCAGCACCTTCTCCACCAGCCCCCACCGACGCCACCATTCATTCGCGAACGCCGGCAAAAAATTCACCTGCCCGCCGCTCTTCCAATCCACATACAGCGCCCGCAGCGCCCTCGCCCGGAATACTCCCGGATACTGCGCCTGTCCTGCGTCGGCAAACTGAAACATCGCATCCTTCGGCGTGTTCGCCCTCGCCCATTCCACCAGTTGCGTCATCTCCACCGTATGCGCCGCGGGATAATTCCGTACTTTCCCCATCGCCGGAATCAGCGCAAACGGCAACAGCGCGGCCACCGCCACCGCGACAAGCCGTTGCCACCGCACAGCCGCAACGGCAACCGCGGCCAGCAGCAGAATCACCAAGACCCGGTCCACCATCATCGACTGCGCCAAGTTTGAAACCGTAGGCACCGCAAACGGCGCCAGGAAGAACAGGAAGCCCTCTTCATATCGCCGCATCTCCACAGCCCGGATTCCCGCCACCGCAGCCAACAGCACCGCGAAGAACGTCACCAGCAGCAGATACCGGCCCGGTTGGAACTGGGGGATGAGACTCCACTTCCAATCCTCCAGCAACAGGTAAGATAGCGCCGGACTCAGCGCCCCAATCAGCGGCAGGGCAACGCAGAACACCTGCATCTCCCCCGGCAGTGTTTTCCGCAGCCGGAAAAAGGCCACCAGCGAAATAACCCACAGCAGCAGATAGTGTTTCCACCAAGCCGCAATCCAGATCGAGATCCAGTTATAACCCGCCCGCATCCGCTGCAGCTTCTCCAGAACCGGATCCACCTGCCCGAAAATGTCTTGATGATAAGAGATCCCGGCCTGCGTCCACGCGAAAACCGCCATCAACGCGGCCGCACCCGCAAGCACAGCCACCGCCCGGTATTCGCGCCGCCATACCGCCACCGCCGCGTAGACCAGGCAGAATGCCAACGCCGTCGGTGGATGGAACAGAAACGCCACACCCGCTGCCGCAGCCGCGGGCGTCCAGCGCTTGTGCATCACCAGCCCCAGCGCCAGCAATAGAAACGCGAGCGCAAACCCGCGCGGCACCGGTTCATATTCCACAATCAGCACCGCCGGCCCGGCAATCGTCGCCCCCAGCGATACCATAGCCGCCATCAAGACGGCCATCCGGCTCGACAATCCAATCCCCGTGCCCAACAGCAATAATCCCAGAATACCAAGTGCCCGATAGACGAACTGCTGGCCCATCAGCACGCCTTCAAAACCAACTCCAGTTACTTTCCGCAGCGCAATCGCCACCTCGTCGTAGATCGTAAACGCGACATGTGGATTGATCGCCACAATGTCGCGAGCCAACACGGACGGATCCCGGAAGTGCTCCAGAATCGGCAGATAGATCTGTGTATCGGATTGAAGAATGGTATGGCCGGGAAAGTAAAAGAACGTGATCAGCGCCAATACCGGAACCGCTGCGCCAAGCAGCCACTTCTCCGTCATCAGTTCGCCGGCGTCTTCTCGAGCTGCTGCTTTGCCCACATACGGTTTGGATTGAGTTCCAGGGATTTCGCCAAGGCTTGCCGGGCGTCCGCGTTGCGGTTCAGCTTACGCAGCGCAATCCCCAGCCACATCCTCGCCTCGGCCAACTTCGGGTTCAGTTGCAGCGCTTTCTCGAAATCCTTCACCGCCAGTTCCGCTCCGCCGCCAAACGCCGGGGGCAGATAGTAATTTCCAACGCCGCGGCTCAAATAGGCTGGTGCCGATTTCGGGTCCAGCTCAATCGCCTTATTGATGGAATCCAGCGCGCACCGACCGTACTTCAGGCCAAGCAGCGGGTTCGCCGGAATTACCTGGCCGCACAATGTTCCCAGAATGCGGTGATACTCGGCTTCCTGGGGCTTCAGCGCCACCGCCCGGCTGGCAGCCTTAATACCCGCCTCGGCCAGCGTCTTCGCCTGGGCCTTGTCTTTCACTTCGATTGCCACTTCGGCCAGATACGATTGCGCCAGCGCCAGCCGATACTGCGCCGGAGCGTCGTTCGCCTGCTTCGCTGCCGCCGCCGACAAATCGGCAATCATCTTCTCAAGCGCCGGGCGGTCCTGACGGTCCCGCGCGGCCTCAAGCTCGCTCCCGGTAGCGCCGCGCACGCATAGCGCAATGGTAAATAGAACAGCAATCCGCATCTTCATCAAGTTTATAGACGCGCCACCCGCCCGTGAATGAGCAGAAAATACAGACCCAGGCACGACAAAAGTACGCCGTTCACCGCCAGTACCACCGGCAAGGTAAAAACCGGCACCAGCGCGCCTGTAATCAGCGCCCCAATCGGCATTCCGCCCCGGAAGGCCACGTTATACACGCTCATCACGCGGCCCCGCATCTCATCCGGCGCGATCAACAGCACCAGCGAGCTGATCATTGAAAAAACCGCAACCAGCGCCGCTCCAGCCAGGAACAGCAGGATGCAGCTCAGGATCAGGGACTGCGACAGTGCAAACGCGGCGATCAACGCGCCCAGCGCCACCAGCGTCATCAAAGTGGCTTGCCCCTTGTTCGGAATATGCCCGAACGCCGCCACCAGCAATGCCCCCGCCACCGCACCGGCTCCCGAAGTACAAAGCAGCAGTGTGTAAATGCTGGAGCCCATGTGGAAAATATCCCGTGCCACCACCGGCAGAAACACAATCAGCGGCACGCCCAGCAACGTCATCAGAAACGCCAGGACGATCAGCGGCAGCATCTCTTCTTTCCCGCGTATGAAACCGATCCCTTCTTTCATACTGCTCAGCAGCGAGACGCCCGGCTTGGCCAGAATCGGCCGTATCTGCAACAGCAGCAGAGAAATGATCACTGCAACAAAGGAAAAGCCGTTCAGCGAGAAACACCACGCCGCCCCCAGGCCCGTCAGCGCCAGCCCTCCCAACATCGGGCCAATCACCCGCGCCAGGTTGAACTGAATCGAGTTCAACGCAATCGCATTCGGCAGATCTTTCGGTTGCACCAACGTGGGAATCAGCGCCTGATAGGCCGGTCCCCCGAACGCCTGCGCCAGCCCCACTACGAAGGATAGGGATAAAATCTCCCACACCGCCACCTTCGAGAAGGCGAACAGCGACGCCAGCAGGAACGCGCACGACATCTGAACAAGCTGCGACCCGATCAGCAGCTTCCTCCGGTCAAACCGGTCCGCAATCACTCCACCCAACAGCGAGAATAGAAAAATCGGGATCTGCCCCAGAAACGAATCGAGCCCCAGCAGAAACGCGGAGTTCGAGATCTGCAACACCAGCCAGCTCTGCGCCACGGTCTGCATCCAAGTGCCGATGCTCGACGTGCAAGCGCCAATCCAGAGAAGCCGGAATTCGCGATATTCAAATGCCTTGAAAACTCGATTCAGCAAATCACAGACCTGTTAGGGTAGCGGTTTTTGCCGGTGGATCAGGTGAACGATGTTCCCGTCTCCATCCGCGAAAAACACCAGCCGGTTACCCATGGTCTCGTAAGGTTCTCCAAGGAATTGAACATTCTGGCTCTTCAGCAGTTTATGCCCTTCATCGAAGTCGTCCGTCATAATCGCTAGGTGGCGTATCCCAACGTCTTTCATCTTGTTGGACCCGCGCTCGCCCTCGGACGGAATAATCTCAAGCATGCTGCCGTTCTTCGCCTTCACGAAGTAGTTCCCTGCATACTCGAAATTGATGTGAAATTCTAAGTGGTCCACATACCACTGCGCCAGCTTCTTAGGATCTGGCGATGCGATCGCCGTATGCTCCATTCCATTGAACATACGGTGAGTTTAACAAACCGAAGCTCCGCGTCGTCAATAAAGAGTAGACGACACAAGAACACTGCCACGCTGACATGTAAATCTGAGCATCATTGTATTGCGCATTCCGATCGCAAACAAGCGTCGATGTCGCGAAGACTCAGTTGCCCGAATGCCAAACAAAGGTACTGATCAAACCAGGAAAATTGCCGCCATTTGTAATTCTCCCGATAACGCTCAGCACATTGGTGGAATTCGTAGGGGGGATGTGATCCATCAACTGCGCGAAACGTTCCTGCTCCCTTATTGATTTAAAGCCAGATGCCCCGCTAAACGGGGCTAGAGTGCGGCAAAAATGCAAAAACCTGGAAGCTAAGTATGTGCTCGACTCAAATAACTACTACAGCAGCAGCCGAGGTAGGGCGGCCCCCTGGCCAGCGCGGGACGCCTTCGTCCCGCTGCTGAAAGCGGGACGAAGGCCCCAATGCGCCAGCCACACCAAACGCTGCGAGACCATACCCACTTGAGTCAAGCACATACCTGAAATCGAAAAAACTTCAACCCGCACGAATCATGTGGGTTATGCGGCAGCTCCGAAGCCATAGCCAAACGCTGGTGATGTCGCGTCATGAACCCGGCAGCCGAGACGCCAAAAAACACTCGCACGTCGCTCTTCCGCGTCTCGCTCATCATCTATCAATTCCGCAACCAAACTTCCTGGCAAGCCTGTCGTCAAACCACTCTCAGCGAACTTAACTGAATAGCGGAGTAATCTCGCCGAAGTCGACAAATGTGGTGCCCGATACAGGCTCCAGATACTCGAAGGCACGGCCCGAAGGTGTGTTGGTGATCTTCTTCGTCCAGTCGATTCCGAGAGCGGAATACATAGTCGCGGTCACGTCTTCGGTGTAAATGGATCGCTTTTTGTTCCAGCCCGGATCGGCTACCTTGCCGCCGGTCTCGTCGGTCGCGCCAATAATCTGTCCGCCCTTTACCCCGCCGCCCGCAAAAAGAGCGCTGGAGGCAAACCGGTTATGATCGCGTCCCTTGTTAACCGTCAAATCTCCCACCGTGCGCCCAAACTCGCCCATACACACCACCATTGTTTTATCCAGCAGGCTTGATCCGTCTTTGGTTTTGGTGCGGCGCAAATCGGTGAGCAAACTGCTTAATGCCGCGTCCAATTCCCGTGAAACCGTATAGTGATTGGAAGGTTTACTCTTGTCGTAGATGTTGGCATGGAAATCCCATCCTTCGTGCTGAATGAGCACGTGCCGGGTGCCGGCATCCGCGGAAATCAGATTCTTAGTCAGAATACAAGCGTCTCCCAGGGAAGACGACCCGTACGCCTTGCGTTCATCCGGGTTGATAGTAAGCACTTTTCCTATGCCATCGGCAAGCATCATGGAGTGTGCCCCCTGATAATGCGAGTTGTATTCATCGATCGGACGGGATTTCGCAAAGCCAGCCGGCTCCGCGCCTTCCTCCTCCAACTTGTGCAACAGATCCCATCGCCTGTCGAAGCGAGACCGCTCCCCTTCGGTCAGCACGAAATTCAGTTTCGCTTTGGTATCCAGCGTCAAAGGGTTCATCTTCGGGTCCAGACAGCCGGCTCCGATGATGCCCGAGCCACCACCCGTTCCGAAGTTCATGGAAACGAATGGAGGGAGAAAGTCCCCAGGCTTCCGGCGGGAACTCATCTCGTGGGCAATCACCGCTCCGATGGACGGCATCTCGTTCCGGCGCGCCGGACTGACAGCATGCGCCACCTGTGTGTAGAACTGTGCCCTGGCATGTCCCGCTTCCCACGCTTCTACAGACCGGACAATTGCAAGATCGTCAAGTTTACCGGCCAGCCGCGGGAATAGTCCGTAAGGCAACTTCATCGGGCCGCCCTGAATCGTCCGCAAATCGAAATCCGGAGGGGACCATCGACCTTCCTTAAAATCGAACGTATCGATCTGGCTTGGGCCGCCGCTCAAAAAAATGAAGATGCATTGCTCGGCAGTTCCGCGAAGCTTCAGCGGCGTGGACGCCCGGACGTTCAAAGGACGCGCTACCGGCAGTAAGTAGAAGCAGGAAACTCCGACCGGGCCAATCTTCAGAAACCCCCGGCGCGACAACGTAGGAATAGCAGTTCTAGATTGATTCATCTCGTCGCCTTCTAATTAAAAAGAAATTCCGTTCTATTCAGGAGACTCCAAAGCAGATCTTCCGCTCCCGATTCGCGATATTGCTGCAACTGAGCCACGGCAAGGGCTTTCTCCTTGTCGACAGGGAGCCGTCCTAAAGTTGCCAGGAAAAGCTCCGCGACAACGGTTTCGTTGCTGGGCGGTGGATCAGCCTTCATCAGAGCAGCCAATCGCCCCTTGTCGGCACGCACACGGTCCTTAATGAAATTGCTGTTGAGCAGCGCGGAAGTCTGCACCATGGTACCGGCCAAACTCTTATCGCCCTGATCCCGGTTGCTCTGTCCGAAGGTGGAAACCAGCGATCGGATGTCTTCTAAGTCCTTACCGCCGAGATCCAACGGGTCGTGGGTCTGCAGCATGTACTTTACCTTCTCGCCCGTTCCGCTGATGGTGAAATCAACGAAGACATCCGTTGCCTGGGCAATGGCATCGTACAGTTGTTCGGCGGGCAATCGGCGAACGAAACGCCTTGCAAAATAAGTTGCATATTGAGGACGCCACTCTCCGGCGAACCGGGAGGAAAGCTGGTAGGCGCTGGACTTTGTAATCACCCGCATCATGTGCCGCAAACTGTAGTTGTTTGCCACAAAATCCTTTGCCAGCGCGTCAAGCAACTCAGGGTGGCTCGGCTGAATCGTCCAGGGAACCGGAGGCGGATTTTTCGGATCTTGGCGATCCAGGTCGAAGTCGAAGGGCGGGTCTACAATACCAACGCCCATCAGCTCCGCCCAGATCATGTTGACCGTAGCGCGGGCGAACTGTGGGTCCGCCGTGAGCAGGCGGGCGTAAGCCGCGCGGGGATTTTCGCCAGCGGCCTGTGTTTGTCCTGTTAGAACGAAAGTCGGCGTGACGTCTTTGCGGTAGCGCTGCACTCGTTTCACGCTGGGATACTTCAGATCGAACCGGGGCTCATCATCTTTGACTGCGAACTCCTGGCCGATACCGAACGCCCGATAGATGCGGACCCCTCCAAAAAAAGAGGCTTGCCGCCAAAACTCATCGCGTTTGCGGTGGCTGAGCCACAAGTTGATCTTCTCCAGATGCCTGGCGCCATCATGACAGGAAATGCACTCCAGGTTGATTCCTAAAAAGTATCTACTGCTGCTGATGGCAATGTCTTCAATTGTGTCTTCGTGGTTGATTGTAAGCCCATCCGCGTCATCCGCGTGATTCCGCGCCAAAAATCCGGAGGGGCCCGACTGCCAGTTTGAACGTGCACTGGCAGTTAACATCTCGGTTACAACCTGGTTGTAGGGAATGTCCAGCAGCAAGGCGGTGTTGATAAAATCCGCGAAGAGATTTCGCCCTTTGATACCGATCTCCGGTCCCGCATTCTTGAACAAGTCACCGAAGAAATAGGTCCATCGATCAAGGAACGGGGCCGAAGGATGCGGAATTGCGGCAGGGTCCACTTTGGCGTTCGTCAACTCGTCTATCAGCTTGTCCCGTTTGGCAGCATCCTTGTCGGCAACAAACGCACGCACTTGTTCCGGTTGCGGAATGCGGCCAATCAGATCGAGCGTGACCCTGCGAAGAAATTCTTCGTCGCTTGACAGAGGCGCGTTTGGCACGTGGTCTTGCTCCATCTTTCCGAAGATGTAACCGTCGATGTAATTCTTGCGTACGATGCTCTTCGGTGGATCGACTGTGCTCTTTGCTGCCTTCGCGGTGACTCTGGTAGTAAGTTGATCCAGTTCAGATGCTGTAGAGTTCTTGGGGATCGGCGGGTGGTTGGCTGGCGTGGTTGCGGACTGCCCCCGGAGATGATTCGCGCCCCACAGTACAACAAATGCTAAAGATATTCGCATCGCCTGTTCCGTCATCCGCTGAATCCCTCCCTTACCATAAACATTCATCGTTCGAGCACCAGCACCCAGTCCTGCGAGATGGAAGCAAGGGAGCCCGTCAAGCGTTCACTACAACTATATTCTTATTCGCATCCACCGGAATCCCGTGCTTGTGCCTGCACCGCCGGCGCCACCAAAGCCCCAGCACATGCTAAGAGCAAAATGGAGCCCAATATCTGCTTCTTCCCAAGTTTGACCCTGCGGCTAGAAGTCATAACGCAACGCAAACTGCACGACGCGGGCATCGCGAGAGCTAAGCAGCCGGCCAAAAGCCGGTGAAATGAGATTATTGTTCGGATTGTTGAAATTCACCTGGTTCAGTAAATTAAAGAT
>JANYCV010000550.1 GCA_025360145.1 Acidobacteriaceae bacterium | reverse complement strand
GATTTTGCGCGGAACTGTAGTTTCGATCTGTCCAGCTATTTCTTGGACACTACGCTAGAACGGTGGACCCAAATCCATTGGCGTTAAGTTAAGTGCCTGATTCGCGGCCGCCATGTGCTAAGTCGATACCGGAAGCCGCTTCCTAACGGCCAGCGGTCCGCCAGCAGCCGCGGAAAGCTGAACCTAACGCCTATGGGACCCCAAGTCCCGCTCTCCGAAACTAGTGAATAGTCCGCGTCTTCCGGTTCATATAATCCATCAGCAGATATTGCCCCAAGTTATACGGCGTGGAAAAGTAAGCCTTCCCGCGGCAAAGCTCAGTAACCTTCTGCACAAACTGCACCAACCCGTAATCGCTCGCCAGCATGAATGTGTTAATGAGAATCCCCTGCTTCTTACACCGGCAAACTTCCTCCAGTGTCTTGCTAATCACCAGCGGGTCCAGTCCAAACGCATTCTTATAAACGCGCCCGTCATCCAGAGTCAATGCGGAAGGCTTCCCGTCCGTGATCATGATGATCTGCTTCATATCTTTCTTCTCCTGGTTCAGCAACCGCTGCGCCAAAATCAGACCATCACGCGTGTTCGTGTAGTAAGGACCAACCTGCACCCGCGCCAGCTCGGAAACCCGCATCTCCTCCGCCGAATCATGAAACAGCACCAGCCGCAGGCTATCCCCCGGATATTGCGTGCGAATCAGGTGCGCGAGCGCCAGCGCCACTTTCTTCGCCGGCGTAAACCGGTCTTCGCCATACAGAATCATGCTATGGCTGCAATCCAGCATCAGCACCGTAGCGCAGGAACTCTGATACTCCGCCTGATGCACATGCAAATCGCTGTACTCCAGATTCAGCGGCACCTGTACCCCCTCGCGCCGCATCGCCGAAAACAACGTCTCGCTGATGTCCAAATTCAGCACATCGCCAAACTCATAAGCCTTCGCCGCGCCGCTGGCCTCCACGCCAGTGGCCATATCCCGCGTATCGTGGGCGCCAAAGCTCGACTTCCCCAACCCCGCCAGCAAATCCTTCAGGGTCTTAAAACTCAAAAAATCGACAGACTTATCGGTGATCTCAATCTTCACATCGCGTGGCGGAGCCTCGTTCCCCTGGCCCTCTTCGTCCGCCGTAATATACCCGTCGTCCGCCAGCTTCTTCACCAGGCGGTTCACCAACTGATTGAATTCCTCCGGCGACATCTGCCGGATCTGTTCCGCCATCTGCCCGGCCTGCGATTGATCGAACAGGCTCCCTTCCCGCAGCGCCCGCTCAATCGCCTCCTTCAGATCCTCCATCGACTGCCGGTTCATCTCGCTGAACTGCATATACTGCGAGTTGAATCCGCTCTGCAAAAAGAACTCCGACAGCGCCTTCAACAGATCTTCGGAACTGATGCCCAGATCGTCTCCGGTATATTTCGTGTAGTTGATCCACTTCACGCGCCGCACCTCATTCCGTATTTCAATTATCTGGGTATGTGCTTGGCTCAAGTACTCACTACCGCAACAGCCCAGGTAGGGCGGGCCCCCTGGCCGGCGCCGGACGCCCTCGTCCCGCTGCTGAAAGCGGGGCGAAAGCGTCAATGGCCAGCCACACGGAACGCTGTTAAACCGCACCCACTTGAGTCATGCACATACCCAGTTTCAATTAAACTGTTTCCGCGAACCAGGCCGCCGGATGTCGTCCGCATCCGGCGCATCGCGTTCGCGCTTCCGCTCCCGTTCTCCAGCCACGAAACCCTGCTCCTCGCTCCGGCTGATCCGCCGGTGCGCATACAGGCCCTCCAGAATGAACTCGCCCGCCGACACCCGCGCCGCATCGGCCTCATTCTCCCCAAGGCCCAGTTTGTTTGTGCGTTCCAGCAAGCCCTGAATGCCGTTCAATTCCGCCACCATTCCCGCCGAATCCAGCGATTCATCCAGCCGCACGGCCCCGCCCATTTCAAACCAACGCGTGATCTGCGAAACGTTCACGCCGTCAAAATAAGCGTTGTACACTTTGCCCACGGCCACGCGAATCAATTCCCGAGCCACGGCATCGCCGCCCTTCAACTCGCCTTCATATTCCAGCTCGATCTTACCGGTCATCGAAGGCAGCGCGGCATACACATCCAACACTCGGGGCACCGCCAGATCCTCCCCATTCCGCAACGCACGCCGCTCCGCGTTCGAAACAACGTTTTCCAGCATCGAAATAGGCAGCCGCTGCGAAACGCCGGAACGCTTATCGATCTTTTTGTCGTCACGCGCCAGGAATGCCACCTGCTCAATCACCTCGCGAATATAAGCCGGAATCGAAACCGCAATTCCAGCTCCGCGCCGCGTCCACGCTTCCTGATTCGTAATCTCCAGCCCCTGTTCCATTGACAGCGGATAGTGCGTACGGATCTCACTCCCAATGCGGTCCTTCAGCGGCGTGATGATCTTCCCCCGCGCCGTATAGTCTTCCGGATTCGCCGTGAACACCAGCATCACATCCAGCGGCAGCCGGATGGGATAGCCCTTAATCTGCACATCGCCTTCCTGCATGACGTTGAACAACCCCACCTGGATCTTGCCCGCCAGATCCGGCAGTTCATTCACCGCGAAGATCCCGCGATTGGCCCGCGGCAGCAATCCGTAATGCATCGTTAATTCATCCGAAATATTTTGACCGCGCCGCGCAGCCTTAATCGGGTCGATGTCGCCAATCATATCGGCGATGGTCACGTCCGGCGTAGCCAGCTTCTCTACATACCGCTCCGCCGGCGTCAGAAACGCGACAGGCGTTTCCTCGCCCATTTCCGCAATCAAATCCCGGCACCGTTTGCAAATCGGCGTGTACGGGTTATCGTGAATCTCGCAGCCCGCCACATACGGCACCGCATCGTCAAGAAGAGTGGTTAACAGCCGGATGATCCGCGTCTTCGCCTGTCCGCGCAGTCCAAGGAGGATGAAATTATGACGGGATAATACTGCGTTGACAATCTGCGGAGTAACCGTGTCTTCGTATCCAATTACACCCGGAAACAGCGTATCCCCGGTACGAAGCCGGCGGATCAGGTTGGCTCGCAGCTCGTCTTTCACACTGCGGCCGGTCAGCCGTTCTTCCGTGTAAACACTTTGGCGCAAAGCCCCCAATGTTAATGGAAAATCGAGTAGGGAAGGCATCAGGCCCGCCACCTCCTTCTTTCAGTCACCAGCTATCGGCGATTGTAGCATTCGCCATTCCGGCCTCCCTCACTTGGCTTGCGCCACAGCGCAGCATTCCTGTGATAGGTTAGCTTCAGTAAGCAAGATGACGAAAGAACTTCCAGAGATAGATTTTCAACGGTTTTGGCGAAGATTGCAGCAGATTGGCCTCAATGCCTACGAAGCCCGTTCCTACCTGGTCCTGGTGGGCCACCCCCGCTTCAAGGCCCTGGAACTGGCCGCGCGTTCGCACGTTCCGCGGCAAAAGATTTACGAGGTGCTCGACAGCCTCATCGAAAAAGGCTTCGCGCAAGTCGTCCAGGAGAAGACGAAGCTGTTCTCCGCCGTGGAGCCCTCGCTGGCAATCCCCAGCTATCTGGCGCGCCGCGGCGATTCACTGCAACAGGAGCTGACCGAGCAAGCCCGCTTCGCCGGCGGCCTGGTTGAGGATTTGAACGTAGCCTACTCGGAAGGGCAGGGAGGCCGCGGCACGCTGGACTACCTCCGCATCGTCGGCGAAACCGGCCAGACCGCCGCGCAATACCGCAGGCTGCTCTCGGAAGTGCAATTCGAATACCTGGAATTCTCGCGCCCGCCCTACGCGGTGGACCCGCTGGACGAGCAGTTGGTCAAGAAGGCGCGTCTGCGCGGCGTCTCCTGCCGGCTGATGTTCGAAAGTGGAACGGTGGATGCCATTCATCAGCAGCGCATGGAAGAGTTCAAGGCCATCGGCGTCGAGGTGTGCAGTGCCCCGGCGCTGCCCATGAAGCTGGCGTTGTTTGACGGCCACTACGGCATGATCGCGCTGCTGGACCCCGTGATCACCAAGCCGACTTGGACCTCCTTGCTATTCGATCATGAAGGATTCGCCGAGGGCATGAAGGGCTTGTTTGAAGACCACTGGCGCCGCGCCATGGCAGTTCAGGAAGCCCAAGAAGTAACGCAAATCGCCTAATCGTAGCCCGGTGGGGCGGGCCCCCAGGCCCGCAGCCGACCCCTGGTCGGCCACTCTCCCAACAACCCCAAAGCCACGGAGCCGGCCAAGGTTTTACACCACTTTTACAGCCCGCCCGCAACGTCTATCCCCACAACCGCGTTCAACTATCAGGAGACTTCCCCACACCATGAAAAATAAAGTGACCAAGCTTTTAATAGCTTCCCTCTTCGCCGCATCGAGCGTGTTCGCACAAGGGATGCACGCTCAGCCAGACCCGGCGGCGATGGCGCAGCGCCGCATCGCCCACCTCACCACACTTCTCACCCTGACTGCCGCTCAACAGCAACAGGCCACCAACATCTTCACCAACTCCGCTACCGCAGACGCCACGGTGCGGACGAACTTGCAAACCGCCCACACGGCCCTCGCGGACGCGATAAAGAAGAATGACACCGCCGGTATCGACCGCGCCGCCACCACCATAGGCAACCTCACCGCGCAGCTCACATCCACCGACGCCAAAGCAGACGCGGCCTTTTATCTGATTCTCACCCCCGACCAACAGCCCAAGCTGGCAGCGCTAAAGGAACGGCGTGGACACGGCATGTTCGGTGGCCCAGGCGGCCCAGAATCTCACGGCCCTTCGCGCTACCATCCTCAGCAATAATCCGCATTACGAATGACGCCGGCGGTTTACGCCGCCGGCGTCCCTTCTAGGTGATACCACCGGAGCCATCAATGGTAAAGTGAAATCGAGCGCGTTAAAACGTTCCTTCACCTTATCGCGCAGACGACGGAAGGAGACTTCGAAATGAACCGGCGCACATTCTTCGGGTTTGGCTTTTCGGTCTTGGCAGGTGGCACCTTGCTCTTAGTTGGCAAGGATAAGGATAAGGATGATAAGTACAACAAGCATGGCAAGAAGCATGGCCGTCGAGATGATGACGAAGGTGAGGACGATCATGAACGCGGAAATGGTCACCGCGACGGCTACTTTCGACAGGAAGACGACGTCTATCTCCGCCAATACTATAGCGGCCCACGCGATCTGCCGCCAGGTCTCCGCAAGAAGTATTACCGGACCGGCAAGCTTCCTCCGGGATGGGAAAAGCGTTTTCGCCCATTCCCCCCCGCTTTAATCCTGCGATTACCTCCTCCGCCCCCGTATTGCGACCGCGGCTATGTGGATGGAGTCGCGGTTGTCTATGATCGCCGTACGCGCGTCATCCTCGACGTGATTGATTTGATCAACGTCGCCACTGGCCGGTAACCGCAACCACAACCACAACCACAGCCACAGCCACAGCCAGAGCCACTGCCAGAGCCACTGCCAGAGCCACTGCCAAAACAAAGGTGGGGCGGACGCCTTCGTCCGAGCGCGACCCCCTGGTCGCGCTCTTGCGCAAGTAGTCAACTCTTACAAGGGACACGACACTAGAACAAGCCCTTGCTCGGCCCACCCCCGTCCCGGGCTAAACGGCACACACCCTCATCCGCAAGGTATCCTGTATAACGGATGAAGAAAGCCACCGCGAAGATCAAACCAGCGCTCGAACGCTCCTTCGTGTCCCCTCTCTTCGCCAAGCTGCGAAAGTCCTACCGGCCCGCTCAATCGCTTCCCCAGGTAATAGCCGAAAACCGTCTCACCCGCGCGCAGGACCGTCTCTTAACCGCTCTCGTCTCCCGCGGCTCTGCAACGCTCCCGCCAGATCTGAAACAAAGAATCGAATCCATCGCTCTCGCCTGGATGGCGCAATCTTTCGACGACGCCTTCCCGCCAATCCAAAAACTGGAGTTCGACTGCGCCCGCGATCACGATCTCGTCTCGGCCCAGGAATCCGGCGACCAGAAGAAAATCCTCGATGTCCACGAACGCGACTATAGGCAGCGCGTCATCCAGCAATTCGGCTCCATAGAACTGCGCGGCATCCAACTGAATCACCGTGTCACGCTGGACCTCGATCGCGTCTATGTACCGCTCCATCTCGAAGAGCAACGGACGGAAACCAGCCTCTTACTCCAAAACCGCACGCCCGTCGCCGAGGCCCTCTCAAAGCATCGATTGCTTCTGGTAATCGGATCGCCCGGAAGCGGCAAATCCACGCTTGTCTCCGCGCTGGCCAACGGATGCGCCGCGGACAATCTTCCGGCAGGCACCGGCTGGAAACCACGGTCTCTACCACTGGTCTTGGCCGTCCGTACCCTGAAGTCGGCCGTCCTAACTACAACATCACTCGCTGCCGAACTCAAAATCCCAAAGGAAGTCCTGGAACGATCTCTCGAAGAAAAACGGGTAATTCTATTTGTCGACGGCTTGGATGAAGCGCCCAAAGCATTCCGTCAGGAACTGCTTGCCTCTCTGACGAAGTTTGTCCGCGTCCGACCGGAAGTCCGAGTATTGGTGACAAGCCGTCCGGCAGGACCAGCCGGAGAGATCGAATCCTATCTGCCGGGCTCTGCGGTCTTCCGGCTGGCCGACCTGACAAGACCCGAAATCGACGAGTTCATCGACAAATGGTGTCTCGCGGCAGAGACCTCCGCCCGCGGCAACGACTCAGAAGCTAGTAAACAGGCGCAAGCGGCAGCGGAAGATT
>JANYCV010000547.1 GCA_025360145.1 Acidobacteriaceae bacterium | reverse complement strand
CGCCGTCCTCTCCGGTAAGGCGGGAATGCAGGTTGCGCTGATCCGCAAGAACGGGACGGTGCACTATCAGAATGTCGATCTGGGACGGGACAACGGAGCGAAAATCGAAGTTCTCACTGGGCTCGAACTCGGCGACCAGATTGTGATGAATCCAACGGATGAAGTACGCGAAGGCGTAAAGGTGAAAGTAGTAGAGTAAAAAAGAGAGCCGCACATTCCAAGAATGAGCGGCCCTGGTGAACTAAAACAATTGCTTGCGGCGGAAGAATCCTAAAGCAGCAACCCCACCGAGCATAAGCGCAATCGTGCCCGGTTTCGGGATTGCGCCGAGCGGGGTAGCTTGGGCGGAGGTAAATTCAACCCGAAGACCGCCGGGGCCGCCCGAGTTTGACCAGAGAAAATCAATATTGTTGATGCCAGCCACAAACCCACTGTTCAAAGTGAAGTTTGTGAAAGCAGCGAACGTGGAGCTTGTTTGTGAGGTAGAGGTGGTATTAACCAAAATATCGGTTCCGGTGTTGTCCGTCGCCCAGCGTCCGGCGATTCCCGCGGTTGAGAAATTGAACCCGGTCAGGTCGACCGTCGTTCTGTAAATCCGTGAATAGACACCGGTGCCGTCGCCTTGATCGGGTCCCACCCATTCGGAAACCGAGTTGTTGGGAATCCACGTACCGGGCAAACCGGCCGTTAAACCAAGCACGAATGCCGTGCTGGCCGGGGTAACCCCCACGTAATGTGGATCGGTTGAACCGGAAACCAGAACAACATTGGTCGGTCCGACACCGGTGTTGAATACAGTCAACGGTGCCGCGCTCAGCGCCACAGAAAGAATTGATAAATAGAAAAGCTTTTTCATGACGTCTCCGACTAGGGAAATTCCCTAGTCCAGCAGAAGAACAGATTTTTCTGTAGGATGCCATCCAGTAGAGCACAAAATAGAACTAAACCACTCACTTCCTTAAAACGATGCCTAGCTCCCTCAGGTTCTTCTCCGGTACAGTGTTAGGGGCATCACACATCAGGTCCGTTCCCTTCGCGGTCTTCGGGAACGGAATCACGTCACGAATCGACGTCTCGCCCGCCAGCAGCATCACCAACCGGTCCAGCCCCAGAGCCAGCCCGCCGTGTGGCGGGGCACCGTATTCCAACGCCTCCAGAAAGAAGCCGAAGCGGTGTTTTGCTTCTTCATCGGAGAATCCTAAAGCATTAAAAACTTTGGCCTGAATGTCGCGGCGGTGGATACGGATCGACCCCGATCCCAGTTCCACTCCGTTCAAAACCACATCGTAGGATTTGGCCCGGCACCGGGCCGGGTCGCTCACCAGTTTGTCCAGATCGTCGTCGTGAACCGAGGTGAATGGGTGATGGGCCGCGTTCCAACGCTTATCCTCTTCGTCCCATTCGAACATCGGGAAATCCACCACCCACAGAAACTTCAAAATTGCCGGGTCCAGCAGTTTGTGCCGGTCGTTGTATTTTTGGCCCGCGAACAAGCGCAGTTGGCCACATGCGTAAAAGACTGCCTGTTCGGGAAGGTGCCCCTTGGGCTCGCCGCCCCAACCGGCTAACAGCAGAAGGTCGTCTTCGGCTGCTCCGGTGCGTTCGCGAACCTTCGTCATCGGCTCGGCGAAGTCGCGCTCCAGACGCTTTGGATCGTCATAGACACGCAGGCCCCGCTCGGCTCCGTATGCCTTTAGATCGTCGCGTTCCTTACGGCTCAATGCGCCGGTTTTCGGAATCACGATAGCCACCAACGGCAGGCCGGCCGGGGATAGGGCAGCTTCCGGAAACAGATCTTCCACCGCATAAAACGGTGGCAGCCGCATGTCCGGTTTATCGCTTCCGTAGGACTCCATCGCCTGCTTGTAGGTGAGCCGTGGCAACTTGGCGTCTATCTCAAAGCCCGCCGCCGCGCAGATCCGATGTACCAGCGGCTCAACTACGGCATAGATTGTTTCCTGCTGCGGAAACGACATCTCAATATCGATCTGCGTGAATTCCGGCTGCCGGTCGGCGCGCAAATCTTCGTCGCGAAAGCAGCGGACAATCTGGAAGTACTTGTCGAAGCCGCTGATCATCAAAAGCTGCTTAAAGATTTGCGGCGACTGCGGCAGGGCGTAAAAGCTGCCGGGCTGTACACGGCTGGGAACCAGATAATCGCGCGCGCCTTCCGGTGTCGATCTGGTCATGAACGGGGTCTCGATTTCAAGAAAACCCTGCGTGTCCATGTACTGCCTGACCGCGAATGCAATCTTCGACCGGAGGATGATATTTCTCTGCATCCGGGGGCGGCGCAGATCCACATACCTATACTTCAGCCGCGAGTCTTCGTTCACGTCCACCGAATCTTCCATCGGGAACGGGGGCGTTCGTGATTCATTCAGAATCCAAACCTTCTCCGCTACGATTTCCACCTCGCCAGTGGGGATTGCGGAGTTGATCGTGTCCGGCGTGCGTAGCGTCACCGTGCCTTCAATGGCCACCACGTACTCCGAACGCAATGCTTCTGCTTTATCGTGAACAGCCTGATCGGTGCCGGCGCTGAAGACGATCTGGGTCACGCCTTCCCGGTCGCGCAGGTGGATGAAGATCACCTTGCCCAAATCGCGGCGGCGATGCACCCAGCCCATGATCAGGACGCGAGATCCCGCGTCGGAAGCGCGAAGCTGCCCACACATATGTGTGCGCTGCAATTCGCCCAAAAAGTCGAGTGCTACAGTTTCTTGCATGTAAATTTATCTACCAGTTCCTGTCGAGTCAGCGTTTGCTGTTCGCCGGTCTCCATATTCTTGAGTTCGTAATGGTCGTCAAACACCAGCATCGCATCCACGGCGCCGGCTTTATTTGCCTGTTCCAGCAACTTCTTTAATTTTCCGGGCGCGGCCAACTCCACCCGCGTGCCCGAGCGGCGTATCTCCCGAGCCATCAGCGCGCAATCGGAAAATTTCGATTCGTCAATCGGCGCGATGAATAAGGAAAGCCGGTCCACGGCGGCGTGCTTCTCTTCGACGGTCATGACCAGGCGATCTTCCCCGATGGAAAAGCCGATGCCCGGCGCCCGGACCTTCGAACCCAACGATTCGGCCAGCCCGTCGTAGCGGCCGCCCCCCAGCACTGAGTTTTGCGCGCCCAGCGATCCGTGGACAATCTCGAACGTGGTTCGAGTGTAATAGTCCAGGCCGCGCACCAGCCGAGGCTTCACGGTGTAGGAGATATTCCGTTCGTCGAGATACCGCTTTACCGCTTCAAAGTGTACCTTGCACGATTCGTTCAGATAATCGAGGATCGATGGCAGCGTTTCGATGATGGGTTGATCTTCGGGCACTTTGCAATCGAGCACGCGCAACGGATTTGTCTCCACGCGGCGCTGGCAATCGCGGCACATGGTGGACGCGACGTCCTTCAGCCTTTCCCGCAGTGCGGCGATGAAGACGGGGCGGCACTCCGGGCATCCTACCGAATTAATCAGCAGCCCAAAGCCGTCAAGACCGGACGCAGTGAGAATTTCCACCACCATCTCGATCGCTTCGGCATCCACTGCCGGCGATTCCGAGCCGATTGCCTCGGCGCCGATCTGAAAGAACTGCCGGTAGCGGCCCTTCTGCGGACGCTCGCGGCGGAACATGGGGCCGATGTAGTAGAGCTTCTGCAGGCCCGGAAGTTGGTCCATGCGATGTTCGATATAGGAACGAATCACCGGCGCGGTATTCTCCGGGCGCAGCGTCAAAGATCCGCCGTCGCGGTCTTCAAACGTGTACATTTCCTTGCTGACGATGTCGGTTTCTTCCCCGACGCCGCGGGTAAAGAGCGCTGTCTCCTCGAAAATGGGCGTGCGGATTTCGTGATAGTTGTAGGCGCGGAAAATTCGCCGGGCCACTGACTCCACGTGATTCCACACCGCGCTGGCAGGCGGCAGAATGTCGCGCGTTCCTTTGACGGCGCGGATCAAGCGCGTTCCTCTTCCTTATAAATACCGCGCGCCTTCACGTAGTGTTGCGCGTTGACCCGGAATCGGTCTTTCTCTTCCGCCGTGACTTCACGCCGGATCTTCGCGGGCACACCCATCACCATGCTGCCTGCCGGGATCTGCATCCCTTCCGGAACCACTGCGCCCGCGGCGATCACCGATCCCGCGCCTACCGTTGCGCCGTTCAGCACGATTGCGCCAATTCCGATCAAGCACTCATCTTCCACTGTGCAGCCATGCAGAACCACCGAATGGCCGACGGTGACGCGATTCCCGAGGGTCAATGGGAAGTGCCCTTCGTCGACGTGCAGCACCGAATTGTCTTGTACGTTGGTCTCCTCACCGATGCGAATGGCGTTCACATCGCCGCGAAGTGTCGCGTTGGGCCAGACGCTGGACCGTTCGCCGATCACGACATCACCGATTACCTGCGCGCTTGGATCTATATAAGCAGAAGCGGCGACCTTTGGGAGGACGCCGCGATAGGAACGAATCATGGCTTGGGAGTTTAACTTTCCATGCTATCACATGGTTTTTATATCCATACCCGGCTCCAGATTGGCATCCATACCCTCGTCCAGATTGGCATCCATACCTTGGTCCAGATCGGCTCCATACCCTGGTCCAAATCGGCTCCATACCCTGGCCCAGATTGTCATCCATGCCCTGGCCCAGATTGTCATCCATGCCGTGGTCCAGATCGGCATCTATACACTGGTCCAGATCGGCTCCATACCCTGGTCCAGATCGGCTCCATACCCTGGTCCAGATTGGCTCCATGCCCTGGTCCAGGTCGGCTCCATCCCCTGGTCCAGGTCGGCTCCATATCCTGGTCCAGATCGGCTCCACACCCTCGTCCAGATTGGCATCCATACCCTGGTCCAGATCGGCTCCATACCCTGGTCCAGATCGGCTCCATACCCTGCTCCAGATCGCCTCCATACCTTGGTCCAGATCGGCTCCATACCCTGGTCCAAATCGGCTCCATACCCTGGTCCAGATCGCCTCCATACCTTGGTCCAGATCGGCTCCATACCCTGGTCCAGATCGGCATCCATGCCCTGGTCCAGGTCGGCTCCATACCCTGGTCCAGATTGAAATCCATACCTTGGTCTAAAGTGAGGTGGGGCGGACGCCCGCGTCCGCGCGGGTCCCCCCGGACCCGCCGGTAGTTACCGGCAAGCCAATACCGTCGCAGGCCGGTCCAGAATTCATCAGCCGGTGGTTTTCAGGATACAAGCATCGCGATACAATCAGTCTATGCGTATTTGTGTTCTCTTTCTTGGGTTTGCCGCCTGTTTACTCGCCCAGAAAGTGCCCTTCGATGCGGAAGCGATGATGAAGATTGCCCGCATCAGCGAGCCGCGGATTTCCCCGGACGGCAAGAATGTAGCGTTCACGGTGGAGACCGTGGACGTGGACAAGAACACTAAGCCGAAGCAGATCTACGTCGTCCCGGTGGCGGGTGGCCCGCCGGTTCAGGTGACGCGGGAAGGGACCAACAGCCGGCCGCGCTGGATGCCGGATTCGAAATTGATCGCGTTCCTGTCGAATCGCGGCGGATCGACGCAGATCTGGACGATGACCGCGGATGGCGGCGATCCCAAGCAGATCACCAGTCTGTCTACCGAGGCTGCCGATGCGGCTGTCTCGCCGGATGGCAAGTGGCTTGTCTTCACCAGCGAGGTCTATCCGGATTGTCCAGATGACGCCTGCAACAAGGCGAAGATGGAAGCCGAGGCGAAGAATCCGGTGAAGGCGAGGGTGATCACTTCGCTGCTTTACCGGCACTGGCGCGATTGGCAGACCAAGCGGCGGAAGCACATCCTGGTGGCTTCGGTGACCGGCGGCGCGGCAAAAGATTTGACGCCGGGGCAGTTAGATGTTCCCACGTTTTCTCTGGGTGGACCGGACGATTTCGTGATCTCGCCGGAGAGCACCGAGGTGGCCTACGTTTCGAACCTGGACCCCGACCGGGCACTGAGTACCAACACCGATATCTTCACGGTTCCGATCGGGGGCGGCGAGGCAAAGAAGCTGACGGCGGGACCGGGCGGGGACGTTTCGCCGCTCTATTCGCCGGATGGGAAATACATCGCCTACCGCTCGCAGTTGCGGGGAGGCTACGAGGCGGACCGCTGGCGGTTGGCGGTGATTGAGCGGGCCAGCGGCCGCGTGTCCATTCTGAATGACGGACAGGACAGGCCGGTGGAAAGCCTCGCGTGGTCGCCGGATTCGTCGAAGATTTTCTATACAGTGGAAGACCGGGGGCGCAGCAATATCCAGGTGATTGCAGTGACGGGCGGCGCCTCGCGCGGGGCGGTTACCGGGGCCAGCCATCTGGACGATATTCTGTTCACGCCCGACGGCAAGACGATGCTCTACACCGAGCAGAGTGGATCGAAGCCGGTGGAGATTTTCCGGGCGTCTTCCGGCGGCGGCGCGCCGTTGCCGATGACTCATCTGAACGATGCGGTGCTGGATAGTTATCAACTGACGCCACTGGAAGAATTCTGGGTGGACTCGCTGGACAAGACCAAGATCCACAGTTTTGTGGTGAAGCCGCCGCGCTTTCAAGCAGGCCGGAAGTATCCGGTGGTTTTCCTGATCCATGGCGGACCGCAGGGGGCTTGGGGCGAATCCTGGAGTTACCGCTGGAACCCGCAGGTGTTTTCAGCGGCTGGGTATGTGGTGGTGATGCCAAACCCCCGTGGTTCTGTTGGTTACGGGCAAAAGTTCACGGATGACATTAACTCGGATTGGGGCGGAAAACCCTACGAGGACATCATGGCGGTGGCGGACCACGTGGCTTCATTGCCTTATGTGGATGCGGACCGCATGGCGGCGGCCGGCGGGTCGTATGGCGGCTATATGGTGGACTGGCTGCTTGGGCATACGCAGCGTTTTCGGGCGCTGGTTTCGCATGCCGGTGTGTACGATTTAAAGAGTATGGCCGGGGAGACCGAGGAACTGTGGTTTCCCATCTGGGAATTCAAGGGGATGCCGTGGGACAACCCGGACATTTATGAGAAGCTCTCTCCGGGCACTTTTGCGAAAGAGTTCAAGACGCCGACCCTTGTAATGCACGGCGAGCTGGATTACAGGGTGCCCGTGGGGCAGGGAATGCAGCTTTTCTCGGCACTGCAATTGCAGAAAGTACCGTCGAAGATGGTGCTGTTTCCGGATGAGGGTCACTGGGTCTTGAAGCCGCGGAATTCGCTGCTCTGGTACAAGAGCGTGCTGGATTGGGTGGGCGAATGGACCGCCAAACGTGCGGGGCCCGCTACCCCATAGGGTGCCAGTATTTTCGTTCACAAGTATTTCGGACCCCTAAACCGAACAAAACAGAAGCTGTCCGAAAAATAGTAGTTCGGCCCATGCCCGCCAAATCGTATTCTGACACTTGGGCGATGTAGGGACTGGAGTCCCGGGATATCCACGCAAGTGGCTCTGTCCAACCGATCTTTGACAACCGAATATCTCTCGCGTAAAGCGATTTTGCACGAACGAACCCACCGGCAAGGGAGGTCGGCGACGCCTCCCATTGTCCGATATGGGGATTCGTTCTGTTTCGCAAACTTGCAACACTCCCACAATTATTCTTCATCGTGAAACCAAGGCCATCCTGCCATGACGCGATTTTGCACGAACAAACCCACCTCGGTCGCTTCGCCGGCCGCCCGTGAATCACGAAAAGCAGCACCAATTCTCGGGTCCGGAGGTGGGGCGGACCCCAGGTCCCCGCGGAACGCCCTCGTTCCGCCTCCGCGAATACCCGGCCATGCGACGCGCGGGCCGGTTAGCCCACAATCGGGTAGTTGTTTTCGGAGCAACCCACCCGCAAGGGAGGCCGAAGAACTCTACCCCACTGTCCGATATTGGGATTCGTTCTATTTCGCAAAACTCGTTGAATAGAAATGATCCGTAAGCCTATTGCAGCCCGTTTTGCACAAACAAACCCTACCGCATCAGGCTCGTGAAATCAATGTGATACCCTTCCAGATCGCTCAGCGAAGTAGCCACCTGCGGCTCCGTCGCTGCACTTTGACTACAGTCCGCGGGAAAATCGGCGTTCATCTCGCACATCCGCCGCTAATAAATTAAGTGGATCGCTCCCTACTCGCCGGCCTCAGACGCTTTCTTCTGTGGCTGGCTTGACGAAAAGCGCTCTCGGTCTAACGGCTGTAAATCTTCACGCGGAACAGAGGCTTCTCCTTTTCACCCGGTTCCATTTCGTAAGTCTGTTCAGTCTTCGCCGGGTCGTAATCGCGCCAAAGCCACGTGAGTTCCTCCGGGCTTTCCGCGTTGCCGTGCGCCCCGTTGTGCGTGCCCGTCCCGAAGCTCAGATGGAAATCGTAATCCCGCATCTTGAGCGAATTCGCCATCTGAATGTTTTGCAGCGGCCAGCTTCCGTGAGTGTTTTCGAGGTCTTCCGAACCGTCCTGCAGCCATACGCGAACATTGCGTTTTGGCTGCTTGCGGATCATGTTCGGGTAGACGTTGCCGCCGTCGATTTCACCCGGATGCCATTGAATACTGGTGAAGCTGCCGATGCGGGAAAGCACTCGGCTGAATTGCTCCGGCTGCCACCAGGCCACGTTGAACGCAGAGATGCCGCCTGAAGAGTTACCGGCGATCCCGCGGCTGTAGCCGTCTTTGCGGATGTTGTATTTCGCTTCCACATCGGCCAGAATCTCATCGCGAAGGAAGCGAGCGTGTTTGTCGGAGACGGTGTCGTAGAGCACGCTGCGCATGGCCCGTTCGCCAATTTTGCCCGGCGAGATAAAGACGTTGATCATCACTGGGATCTTCTTCTGGTGAATCAGATTGTCCACAACGTTTTGCAGGCGCGATCCACCGTCGCGAGCCACCAGGCCCTGGCCATCGTGCCAGACCATTAACGCGGCCGGCGTCTTCGGGTCGTATTGTGCAGGTACGTAGATCCAATAATCGGTCCGCATGCCGTCGTAGATCTTGCTGGTGTGGACAATCTTCTCGCTGAGCTTGCCCTCCGGCACGCCGGTGTGCTGATAGGAATCCGGGCCATAGGCAGCCACGTCCGTGTTGCCGCCGGTCTTCTTGCCATCGATCATGTAATAGAAATTGTGGGACGTGCCGGTGGTGAGTTTGCCCGTGGCCAGCCACAGACTGGTGCCCTTGATCTGTTTCATGGCCGGGCGCGCTTCCCCGTCCACGAAAAGCGCGGGCTTGCCGCTGGATTCCACCATCCAGAGGAAGTTCGGGCCTTCCCCGATGATGGCGCTACCTTTCTTGATATTGGCGTCGGTAAGGGTGGCGATGGCGGCCTCGCGGAACCCGGAGGAGTTGGGGCTTTTGGCGGCCATTTCGAGAAGCTTCGGCGCGGGAGTCTTTTCGGCGGCATACAGGGCGCAGGCGGCCACCAGCACGAGCGATAGTCTGTGGATCATAGGGTTCGTTGTGATTCTATATCATCACACGGTGCAACGTCCGCTGCCCTGATCGCTGGTAGTTGCGATACGCCATCAAACATTGCCAGAGAGTGAACAGGTTCTCGCGCCGGTAGTCTCCAACCATGGGTTTCGTCATAGTTGCTTCTGAAGCTTTGATTCTGCCGTCTCGACGATCTCCAAACCGGCAAAACCGGTAGTGTCGCTGATCACATGGTGAATCTCAGAGTTCATTCGGTCCAGAGCCTTTTGCATGCGCGGCACGTGAGTGGCGGCCATTTGTATCGAACCATCACCGTGACGCAAAAGTGATCACAACCTCGACCAACCGCTCAGTACCCCACGGCATGCAAGTCGCGCAACCACGGCCAATCGAAGACGTCTGTCTTTCGCCCAGGAACATTCTGGGAATACCGGGCATTTACCAGGCACACCGTGAAGCCGCGGCTTTCCAGAAGCTAAGTATGTAGTACTTACTACGGCAGCAGCGCAGGTAGGGCGGGCCCCCTGGCCGGCGCGGGACGCCCTCGTCCCGCTGCTGGAAGCGAAACGAGGGCCCCAATGCGAGCCACATCAAACGCTGCGAGACCGTACCCGCCACATACCCAGTTAGCGGAATCCGATACATGCCGGTGGATTCCACCGCAGCGGTATCGACATGGCAGCCAAATAGTGCAAATCCTCCGTACACGGGGGGGGGAGAAACGTACTGGCTGCACATCCCGATCTGGCGGCACAGCGACAAAAATCTCTGTTGCACCGATATCGCTTCCCGCTGCATTCGGCTTGAGGGTGTCTGACTCCGAAAGTCCCTTCAACCCTTCAGAATCCCGTACTGCGTCTTTCGAAAAGCCGTAGTGGGCAGTGCCATGGATACTCGGTTCCAACACTGGCCCGCCGAGCATCCGGCACGCCTACGGTCGCGCCCAAACTGCTGGACATAAAGTGCCTCCGGTCCACGTGTCTGCTGCCCGCAACATAGCTACTTTACCATCCTAAAGATTTCCTCCCACATGCCGATTAGTACTTTGACAGCGTATGGTCTATAGAATGTGTATTACAAAATACGGAGGACTACCATGACTTCCGGTTATACAACCGCCCGGAACAGCCTTCGGCTCGCAATCGTGTACGGATTCGGTCTAGCGCTGCTATGCTCGAACCTCTACGTTGTCGGGCAGTTCGCCAATGTGAACCAACAGTTAGATACCGTGAAGGTCGATCTGGAAGGCACCAAGACGGAATTGAAGGACTTGAAGAATGCATCTGCTACTTCTACCAAGGCGGCGGGCCGTAGCCTCAGCGCCATCCGCGAAGAGCTGCAGGCCGCCCGCGACCAGGCGGCAACGACCGCTGGCGAAGTGAAAGCCGGAGCTACCCGCCGTGCCGAAGAATTGTCTGCCGAACTCGCTCGCCGGCTTGTCAGTGAACAGGCGCGGAATGAAAGGCTGCAGACGCAGTTGAAGCGCGACCTTTCGCAGGTGGAAGAGGCAGCGCGTAAGGCGAATTCAAAGCTCGGTGAAGTCAGCACGGAAGTGATCGCCGTCCGAACAGAAGTTGCCGACAACCGCCACCGGCTAGAACGGACCGTAGCGGATCTCCGGCGCGTCAAAGGCGATATGGGCGTCCAGAGCGGACAGATTGCCACCAATCAGAAGGAGCTTCAGGTCCTGAAGGCAATCGGCGAAAAGAGCTACTTCGAATTTGATATTAAGAGCAAAGAAACATCTACCATCGCTGGCGTGAACTTGCTGCTAAAAAAGACGGATCCCAAGAAATTCCGATTCACGCTCGACGTTTTGGCGAACGATAAAAAGGTGGAAAAGAAAGACCGGATTATCAATGAACCCGTCCAGTTCTTGGTTACAAAAGTTCGCCAGCCCTACTCTTTGGAAGTGAATGAGCTCTATGAGATCGTAGTCAATGAAGTGGGAAAGGACCGGATAAAAGGGTATATTGCCACCCCCAAGCCCCAGGCGTCCATCTAAAAGTAACAGCTCAGGTATCCCCCTGAATTCCAGCGAAATCGGTCGCCCATTCTGGCCCCCGGGGTGCCTCGGCGCGGCGCGCTCAGAGGGGCTGGACTGTTACATTTAGAATCCCTTACCAGACCTGATAGTAGCCGCCGCGCTCTACCACTTCGGCCTCGGTCGCAAATACTTCAGATAATGCGGCCGAAGTCAGAATCTGGGTCTTCGGCCCGTCACTCAGCACCCTGCCGCCTTTCATAAGGATCACACGGTCCACTTCCGGAATAATATCCGGCAAATGATGGGTTACCAGCACGATACTTGTGCCGGATTGCGCCACCTTCCGGAGCGTCTCACGCAGTTCATGGGTCGCGTGGAAGTCCAGGCTCGTCGTCGGCTCATCCAGTACCAGAGCCTTCGGTTCGTGAACCAGTGCTCTTGCGATTAGGACACGCCGCGCCTCGCCGGACGACATTTCGTCGGTATTCCGGTCCGTCAAATGGGCAATCTCGAACTGTTCCAACAGCTCGTTCGTCCGTTGTTCCATCTGCGGCGTCACATGATGGTTTGACCAGATTCCGATGCTGCTGAAGAAGCCGGATAATACAATCTCACGTGCGGAATAGTCCCTGGTGCAGCTCAGCATCAGGTCGTTTGAAACGATGCCCAGCATCGCCCGCAGATCGAAGACGTTCCAGATTTCCCGCCCCATTATGCGCATCCAAGAGCCCGGACCGTCCAGCCGCGGATAGCATTCTCGGGTCATGGTCTTGATCAGCGTCGATTTTCCGCAGCCGTTCGGCCCCAGAATAGCGACGTGTTCGCCCACCGCGATCGAGAGCGTGATGGAATCGAGTGCCACTTTTTCCCCGCGGCAAACAGTGATGTCGTTGTATTCAATCAGTGGAGTATTCAAAATTAGTCCCGGTTCAGAGCCTTGATCCGGAACAGCGGCTTAGCTTTCTCAATGGCTTCCATCTGGTAAGTATCGTCTGTTTTCGATGGGTCATAGCCGCGCCATAGCCAGATCATTTCTTCGGCCAATTCGGAGTGCCCGCCGTTCCGGTTGTGGGTGCCTGTGCCCCACGCCAGATGAAAATCGTATTCCTTAAGCTTCAGCGAATTCGCCATCTGGATATTCTGGAGCGGCCAACTCCCATGCTCATTCTCCAGATCGCCGGATCCGTCCTGCAGCCACACTCGGATATTCCTCTTCGCCTCTTTGCGGATCTTGTTCGGATACACATTCCCGCCATCCAGCACGCCTGGTTTCCACTGAATGCTCGTAAAGCTTCCGATGCGGGAAAGCACACGGCTGAATTGGTCCGGCTGCTGCCACGCCACGTTGAACGCGCAGATGCCGCCAGAAGAATCGCCAGCAATCGCGCGGCTGTACCCATCCTTCCGCAGATTGAATGTCGATTGCACTTCGGCCAGAATCTCATCCCGCAGAAAGCGCGCGAACGTATCGTTCACGGTGTCGTACTCAATGCTGCGCATCTGCTTCCCGCCCGCCAACCCCGGCGAAATCAGCACCTGGATGATCACCGGAATCTTCTTTTCGTGGGTTAGGTTATCAAAGACGATTTGAGCGCGCGAGGGCAACTCTCGCGGGGCCAGCACTTCGCCATCCTGCCACACCATTACGGCGGCGGGACGGCTGGGGTCATACTGCGCCGGAACGTATATCCAGTAATCGCTCTTCATCCCGGGATAGATCCGGGAAGTGTGGACCAACTTCCCCGAAAGCTTGCCCGCTGGCACTCCTGGCTTTGCGTAGGAATACGGGCCGAACGCCGGCACGTCGGTCTTTCCTCCGAATGGTTTACCGTCGATCAGGTACGAAAACGAGTGTACGGTTCCAGTTTTTAAGCGCCCGGTTCCCACCCAAAAACCACTGCCCTTCACGCGCTTCATTGGGCCGCCCGGGGCATCGTCCACGATCAGCTTCGGCGTGGATGCGGATTCCACCGCGAATATGAAATCCGGTCCCTCGCCCAGGTACGCGATTCCCTTCTTCAAGTTGTCATCTCCCACCGCAGCCGGCAGTGCCGTCTTCAATGCCGGCGAACCGGCTTTGACCAGTCGCGATAAATTGGGGAATGAAGGCTTTTGAGCCACGGCGGGCAGCGAAGCGAGCATCGCAAGTCCGATCAGAAAAAGACGCATCACGCAAAAGACTACCACAGGCTAACTCCGACGCCGAAATGGTAAACAACCAAACTGAATATGTGCTTGACTCAGGTGGGTGCGGTCTGGCAGCGTTTCGTGTGGCTGGCGCATTGGACTCCTTCGTCCCGCTTCCGGAAAGCGGAGGCTCGGTCTCCGCGCGCGTGAGAAATACCGCGAAACCGTACCCGCCTGAGTCAAACACATACCCAGCTACGTAAAAATAGCAGAGCGGTGCGGATCAAGCCGCAGCGCGCGAATACCTGAGAGTGGAGTCTAGAATCCAGCGCAGTTGGTGCGATTCGAATGGCGCGGCGCAGTAGTCGTCGGCACCAGCTTCGATGACGTTCAGCCAGTCGGTTGTTTCCGGAAGTCTGCTTACGGCGATGATCGATGCGTTCGGATTGATCCGGCGCAAATCCTGCACTGTCTCCGGCTTGGTACCGCAAAAAACGATAGTGGCTCTGTCACCGCGTAACGCGGCGCGTGCCTGAACGACGTCTGTCAGAACCTCTGCTTGCATGCCCTCGCAAAAACCCGCCAGCGCGTTCCGCAGATCCATCGCCAGATCGGCATCGAGTCCATGGAACAGCACCGTCGCTTCAATCGTGTTTTGGTCCGCCATTTTAGAATCTCCCAAAGAAATGTTGTGGTTTCTCACCGGAGAGAAAAATCGGTCTGCATGGACAGCGTTGTTGTTCATAGCTAAGACGATCATATCCAGGCTATGTTTCATTTTAGTCGATATCTCTTGAAAAACCAATCAATTTTTCTGATAACGGGCATTTCTCGTACTCCAGCTAACCGTTTGATGCCCACCACAGCATCCGAATGTTATAGCAAAACAGGGGGTTTTCTCTTTCCGCGGTTCTCTCTCTTGCCCCTGGTATTGGGGGCCAACACCGCTATTTTCAGCGTTCTGCATTCCGCTTTGTTGCGTCCTCTCGCATACCGGAACGCTGCCCAATATTGAGGCGCAAATAGGACCGGGGATGAAAAACCCGAGTAACAGTTCTCGCCCCCCTCTCAGGCGTCCGCCGAAGTCAGATTTGCGCGGAGCGCTAATTCAAAGCCGGCGCCAAGCCGTTGATTCTTCGTCACCGCTCCTGGAGCGCGACGCGCCGTGGCACCCCGAGGGACAGAATGGGCGGCCGTTTCCGCTGGAATTCAGGGGGATAGCTGAACTGTTACAAATCCGAATCGGTTCTGGGGCCTCAGGTGTCAGCGGACGTATTTGATTTGCCCGGCGGGGGGGTTGGCTACAACGAAATCGCTTTCTTTCAAATTGTTCCGATCCCCCAATCTTAGAAACGCCTGTAGAACGGCTGTTGGTGGACCGCGCGTTCGGAATCGCAAACTTCGCAAGCCGCGTCGGGCTTGCATTGTCGAACATTTGGGGTGCGCTGTGGATCTGCGGGATGGGCGTCACCATGAAGATGCGGCCGCACCGGATTTCTCCGGGAGACAGTCATCTTCACCAGGAAAGTGCGTGCCGTGTCTCGATCGCGCCGTTGAGTGCGGCGCAAATCGGCACCACCGAACGGAGGACTCCCCGGCTTTGCCCTGTGCGCCGAAGGTTTGCATCCGATCAAGCTGTTTCCCGGAGCGGCCAAACCAGCCGATACGCTCTTCTTTTCCGCCGATCAACCCGAAGCCGTCCGCCACGCCCTTCTGTGACGGATTACGGAACAACGCGG